>JACCYK010000633.1 GCA_013696525.1 Chloroflexia bacterium | reverse complement strand
AGCGACCAGAGTGAGCCGTTGGCGGTCGCGGTCCGGCTGGGACAGGCGGCCAGCAGATCGACCAGGTCGCCGATGGCGCGATCCGGGATCGGCGCCGCCGCGTAGCGCGAGATGTCGCCGTACGAATGCCAGTCCGCCTCTTCCGAGACGAACATCCGCTGCATGTCCCAGAATGTCATTTCCTGAATCGTGGCCTGGGTCGGCTTCGCGGCCGCCAGCAAGGGGCTGACCAGATCGAGCAGCTCGCTGATCGGCCCGATGTACTGACCCCGTGAAAAGACGTCGATCGCCGCGCGGGGACCACCGTCGCCGACCTCGCTGGCCTGGGCCTGGGCAACCGCGTTGAGCGCGGGCGGCGCCGATTGCAAGATGGCATGGAAGGTGGCGAAGACCGCCGCCGCGGCATCGGCGCCCCGCCAGTCGAAGCGGTAGAAGGTAACGTTGGATTGTGGCGCCTCCACCAGGTCGAAGGTGAGCGAGGTGTTGATGCCGAAGTTGCCCCCGGCCCCGCCCCGGCAGGCCCAGAAGAGATCCCCGTGGTTGTCCTCGTCGATCTCCAGCAGCTCCCCCGACGCCGTGATGATCCGAGAGGAGCGCAGGTGATCGCAGGTGAGGCCGGCCCAGTGAGTGTTGTAGCCGATGCCGCCGCCCAGGGTCAGGCCGCCGACGCCGACGCCGAGGCAGGTGCCGCCGGGGAGGAAGAGCGGACCGTCCGCCGTGAGGTTGAAATAGTCTCGGTTGACGGCGCCGCCGCCGATGATCGCGGCGCGGTCACCCTGGTTGATGACAACGGTGCTGAGCTGGCGGATGTCGATCAGCAAGCCGGTCGTGGTCGAAAAACCGGCGTAGCTGTGGCCGCCGCCGCGGCCGACCAAGGGGACGCCGTTCTCCTGACTCCACAGAATACAGGTGGCGACATCGGTTTCGTGGGCGACCTGGGCCACGGCGAGGGGGCGGGTGTGCCGGAAGCGGCCGTTCGACGGTCTGCTCTGGGCTTCGTAGCCGGCGTCTCCCGGCACCAAGAGCGTGCCTTCCAGCCGCCGGCCCAAATCGGCGAGGGCGCCGGGGCCGATCCCGGCCATCCCCGCCGCCGGGGTTCCCGCATCGTCGGCCAGGGACGACGCCTTGAGCCCGATTCCCAGCCCAAAACCGAGTGTGGCCGCGGTGCCCGCCCGCAGCAGACCGCGGCGATTCAGCGTGGTCATGTTGTGCTCCTTGCTCACCGCTCGCGATGCCCGCTACTCGATCACCTCGATCGCCGACATCATCCCGAGATCCTCGTGGGTCAGCACATGGCAGTGCTCGACGAACTTGCCGGTGAAGTCCTCGAAGTTGGACTCGAACGTGATCGAATCGCCGTTCTTGCCGCTGAGGACGAAGGTGTCCCGCCACAGCGGCCGCGCCAGCGTTCGGCCGTTGATCCTCGTGATTTTGAACGGGTTGGTATGGATGTGATAGACGTGGGCGTGGTCCGGATACCGGGGGTCGATCCCGTTGATCAGGGTCCATTCCTCGGCGGTGCCGAGCTTCACCTGGTACGGCGGGCGGTCCCGGTCGTAGGCGTGGCCGTCGACCCCGAAGTCGAGGAACTCGATGTTGTCCGGGCCGCGTTCCACGGTGAAGGCAAACGTCCGCGTCTTCGCGATCGGCAGCATCGGCGGGTTCCAGGCCGGCAGCGCCGCCGGGAGTGACATCTCCGGCCCGTCGCCCACCACCTCGATCGCCAAGATCGGCCGCACCGCCAGCTCGCCTGGAATGTCGATCAGCCCTGGCATCGGGGCCATGCCGGGCATCTCCGCCATCGCCGTGGGCGAGGCCGGCGCCGCCGGCACGGCGGTCGGGGCCGCGGTAGCGACCGGGGTCGCCGATGGATGAGCCGGCGCCGGCATGCCGGGGATGTTCGGCTTCTGGCTGGAGCCGGGGGTCAGGACTAGTCTGTAGGTGCCGGGTTGTCCTGCCTTGATGAGCGCTTCGACCCGGTTGCCCGACGACAGCAGGACCAGCCCGGCCGCTTCCGGGGCCGCCAGGGTGAGGCCGTCCCAGGCCAGGACGTTGAGGTCATGGTCTTCCAGTTGGAGCGACATGAACTTGCCCTCGGCCGCGTTCACCATTCGCCAGCGCTGGTCCTCGGCGGGGTACATGGTGATCCTCGGGTTGAGGACGCCGTTGATCGTGTAAAGGATGTGCTCGCGCGGGTAAAACGCCTGGTGCTCGTCGGGCCGCGGGATCGGATCGAGCAGTTGGAGCTCGTCGCCCAGCTCGATCGCCTGCAGCACCATCACTTGCTCTTTGGCGGCCCGTACCTCCTCGACCTCATCTAGCTCGCCGCGGACGATGATCGCCCCCGCCATGCCGGCCCGGACCTGTTGCGCCACCCCGCCGTGGCGGTGCGGGTGATACCAGTAGAAACCGCTGGGATGATCGCCCGGCACCGCGATCTCATAGTGAAACGTCTCACCGGGCGGGATGCTGATGAAGATGTTGTCGGCATTGCCGGCGGGGGAGACGTGCAGGCCGTGGGTGTGCAGGTTCGTCGTCGTCCATTCGTGTGGCCGGGTGAAAGCCATCGGCTCGGGATGCGACAGCGGCGGCAAATTGTTCACCAGCGCGACCCGGAGGGTGTCGCCGGGGTTGATCTCCCAGGTATGCCCCGGCACGACATTGTCGAAGGTATAGGTCTGGACCGGTAGTGGGGCGCCCATGTCGACGGTGGCGGGAGTGGCCGTCAACGTCACCGCCAGCTCGCCCCCCGCGCTCTTGAGGACCCGCGGTTGCGGCAGCTCGACCGGGCTCCGCGCCGGCGTGGCGACGCTGCCCTGCATCGCCCGTGACGCGGATCGTGACGTGGCGAAGGCGCCAAGCAGGACGCCGGCGCCGGTCGCCCCCAGACCATGCTGAATCGCTCGCCGCCGCGACATGCGCCTTGGGATCAAAAATCACCTCCATTGGGGTGCCGGCCGACGACGGGATGACGTGCCTGGCCGTTCCGGTTGGGCAGGCTCCCCACCCTGATGACATCCGGGAGAGGCGGACACTAGGACTGAATTGTGATCTCCGGTGCCATATCATACAGACCACGCGGCGTAACCGCTACTCTATTCCTTGGACACAACAACAGGGTGGGCTTGGGCTACACTGCTCGCATCGATCCGAAGGGGAAATCCGGCGCATGAGGCGGCGGTGCGCGCGAATTGCGCGCCAGCCGTGAAGGGGGAAACAGGGTGAAGTGGTTGCTTCGGTCACGGCTCGTGGTCCTGAGCCTGGCGTGTCTGATCGCGCTCGCCGGCGGGCTGCTCCGGGACACGAGCGGGGCGGCGCAGTCGGTCAATCCCACCGGCTATCCGGTGACGATCAACTCCGGTGAATGCCCGGCGCCCGATCCGACCGCCGCCTACGAGGTCGGGACGACGCTGCCCTGGGGCCTGACCGAGACCGCCGACAACCAGATCATCGCCGGCGCGGTGCTGACCGCGCGGCAGGTCGTCAACGAGCCGCTCGACGACTTCATCCAGGTTGGCCAGCCGTTCACGGTGGTCGTCGCCAGCCCCGATGACGCGAGCACGGTCGTGGCCTGTGGCGACATCGTGAACGAGATCGTCGATGGCCAGTTGGCGGTGAAGCTGGCCCCGGTGGGGGATGCCGGGGTGGCCGGGGTGGCCCTGCTGGACCGTGACGAGCAGGGGTTCCTCGGCCTTGGCGGCGAGGAAGTGCAGGTCATCGCCTATGTGCTGACCGATCTCGGCAGCGCCCCCGCGGCGGCCACGACCGATGCCGCCACGACCGAGGCGACGGCGGATGCGACGACCTCGGACGGTTCGGCGGCGGTGACGATCGACGCCGAGGACATCTACTTCCGGCCGAATGTCATCACCTTGCCTGCCGATACGCCGGTGACGGTGACGTTCACCAATCAGGGCCAGATCGTCCATAACTTCTCGGTCACCGACCGCAACAATCCTGGGCTCGAGAACCTTAATATCGTCGTTACGCTGAACCCGGGCGAGACGCGGACGTTCACGATCAACGCGCCGGCCGGTGACTACTACTTTTTCTGTGACCAGCCGGGGCACGAGGCGGCCGGGATGCGCGGCTATCTCCAGATCGCGGACGGGGCCGAAATCTCGACCGAAGAAGCGACGGTGACGCCTCGCGCCGGATAGGCCGCGCCGTGGTCCAGCGGTGCGTCGGACGCGCGCATACCGCGATCGCCGTTGCTGTCTCGCC
>JACCYK010000624.1 GCA_013696525.1 Chloroflexia bacterium | reverse complement strand
CCCTATCGCTTCCTGGATGGAAATGGGACGCCGCGGACGCCGCGCGGCCCGATGCCGGACTCGCCAGGCTGATCAAATCCATCGATGGGCTCGATCCACCGGCGGCCGCGGACCACGCGGACAAGCTCGCGGCCCTGGTTCGCGCGATCGACCTTCTGACCCAATCCCAGCGTAAGGCTCAGCAATATCAAGAGCGTTTACGGCATGTGACGGAAGACCTTGCGCAAAAGCGTGCCAACGGCGGTCCGCAAATGCGAATCGACGCCCTCGGCCTGGCTCGCGATGACGCCCATCGAGCCAGCCAGACCGCGCTCACGCACGGCAAAGGACTTGCCACACGGATCAAGGAGCTGGAGCGAACAGTTGCCGCGATCCGGTCCGCCGCCCAAAAGCCCGAGTGCCCGACCTGTCATCGCCCGTTGCCGATCGCGGAGGCGGAAATTGCGATCGCGCCACTTACCAGCCAGATCACGGACTACATGGAGCAGCAACAACGATCAGAGGCCGAGCGGCGCACCGCCCAAGAGCAAATCACGGCAGCCGATGCGGAATTGGAACAAGAGCGGGCCCGTTTGCTTGAGATTCAGGGTTTAGAGGCATCGCTCAACTCCGGCACCGAATACGTGCGTGACGCGACCGAGGATCTGCAGCGCCGGGAAGACGACTGTCGGCTCCTTCGCACCGCGCTGGGAAGCCGAACAGATCCGACTCTCCAAGACGCGCGGGACGCCGCCCACCTCGCCGAGGTCACGCGATCGCTGGCGAATCAACAAGATACCGTGGCCCATTTGCGGGACCAGCTCAGCCAATCTGCCCTTGAGCACGAGACGGCCCAGCGCCAAATTGCTGAGTTGGGCGATGTCTTCTACGACCCACTAGAGCACGAACGCGCCAAACGGGCCCACGGCGAGATCAGGGAAGCAATTGCCAGGCTCAAGCAGATTGAGCAAGACCTCACCAATCGGCAACGATACGATCAGCAGCGAGAGACTGCCGCCGCTGCCGCCGAAGCCGGCTCGCGGCAACTCGAGGCCGCGCGCGGACAGCGAGCCACGATCGGATTCGACCCGGTTCAGTTGGAAGCGGCCATCGCGGCGGAACGCGAGGCATCGGCCGAAGCGCGCAACGCGGACCGCGCGGCGACGACGGCTCGGCACGCGGCCGAGGCAGCGGTGCGCGAGCGCGAGACGCTGATCGAGCACCACCAGCGCATCGAAGCGATTGCCCGCCGGGCCGATCGCCGCCAGCGAGAGCATGACGAGCTGGACCGCATGTATCGGGAGTTTGGCCGATTTGACCAGCACGTCGCCCAGCTCGTCACGCCTCAGCTCGCCGACTACGCCGGCGAGCTTCTGGCCGAGGTCACCGATCGCACCTACGACCATGTCGTCTTCGATGAAAATTATGGTCTTCGGATATTCGACGGTCCCGAGCATTTCTCCATCGATCAGTTTTCCGGCGGCGAGCGCGACGTCGCCGCCCTTTGCGCCCGCCTCGCGCTTTCGCGCTTCATCGGCTCCCAGGCGGCGCACCCGCCGCGGTTCCTCGTCCTGGATGAAGTGTTTGGTTCGCTCGACGCCGATCGCCGGGCCCATGTCTTGGCCGCCCTGCTCCAGCTCGCCGGCAGCGACGGACCGTTCCGGCAACTCTTCATCATCAGTCACGTCGATGATGTCCGGATATCGCCGGCTCTGGATGAAGTGTGGCGCGTGCATGAGGTCGATGGAAGCAGTAAGGTTGAGAACATCTCGCGTGGCTTGAGCGTCGAGGACCTGTAAGCGGCCACCAAGCGGCGAAGGACGACCGGGATGATTGATTCGAGCCAAGCTGACCGCGCCCAGGCGGGAGAAGCCTTCGCCTGGCACCCGGTCTACAAGGGCCAGACGCCGGCGAGCGTTCAAAGCTCACTGTCCACTGAGATCGCTAGTGACCAGCGTGCCTATGCACTGACGCTCGAAGGCGCCGCGGAGCATGAAGGCGACTCATTAAGCTCGATCATTGCCCTCGACCGGAAGTGGTGTCCATTCGATCTCAACTGGGCCGAAACGAAGCCAAATGAGCTGGCGGCCCGGATCGTTGCCTTTGAGCAAGAGCGGGACCGCCGAAACGAGCACATCTCCTACGCTGAGTACCGTGATTCCACGTTCATCTCCGAGGTCGCTGAATATCCCGACCCGTCCGCATCGCAACGACTCGAATCGCCGCTCGCGCGGGGCGTTGTGGTCCTGGTGGTCATTCTCCTCCTTGTTGGGCTCTGGTTTTTCGTGTTTCGGTAGGGACCCGGCAGGGCTTGGTGGATACCAACCGAGACCCCGTGGTCCGCCGCGTCGGGCCATGGTCCCGGATGGTGCTCGGTCTGCCATTGCCATCCCAACCCGCGGGTGCTGGCCAAGAAATCCGCCGCCACCGCCCGCGCCGGTTCCGCCAACCAGACGCGGCCGCCAGGGACGAGGAGTTTCCACATCAGATCGGTCAACGGCGCCACGTCCCGTCGCTCGTATAGAACGTCCGCCGCCAGGACCACATCGAAGCCCCCATCCCAACCGGCGGGGAGTGCCGCTTTGCCGGCGCGCCAGTTCATGCTGACGGTCTCCGGCAGCAATCCGCTGTTGACGTGGGTATTAAGCCGGCACAGGGCCAGCGCCTCGGCCGCGTAGTCCGCCGCCACGAGGTCTGCCCCAGCCCGAAGGGCGGCAACGGCGGTGACACCCAGGCCACAGCCGAGCTCGATCACCCGCCTTCCGTACAGGGCTTCGGGGTTGCGCTCGATCCGATCAGCGAGCGCCACCCCACTGGGCCAGAGCTCAGCCCAATACGGCAGGTTCTGCTCTGAATCGTCCACGACGCGGTCAAGCAAGGGATCGATGTCCGCTGGCATCACGACAGCGTAGCTCCGTCCGCTCCACGGCAGGTCAACGACCCGGCGGACCATCGAGCCAATTGCCTCGACGTCTGCCCGTAGACGCTCCAGGAGGCGGACGCCGGGCTCCACATTCTTCTCGCCGGTCACGTCTCTTGACCGATCACCGTTGACAATGCCGCGACCATTCAACGCGAGCTAGCGATCAGGCGCCGGCGTCGTCGTGATGGTTTCCGAGGACGAATCACTGTCGACGAGCCCAAGCACCGATTCCTCAACCACCACCAAGTCAGATCCGACATTGAGCACCTTGTCGGCCGGGACATCCACGTTCGATTGGAAGAACCCGGGCGAAACCTCGAGGCTGCTCAGGTTAAAATTCGTCGGGTCAAAATCAATGCTGGCGACCTGACCCAAGGCCGTGCCGCCATCCGTCACGACTTTGTGGTGAAGCAGATCCTGCAGCTCGATCAGCGATTCGAAGCGCCCGCCCGTACTGTCACCCCGCACGACGGTGCGATCGTTGAGCGTCATTGCATCGGGGCCCAGGGCATGCACATCGTCCGCATCGATGAACTCGGTCTCGTTCGGCTGGAGGTGGAGTAAACCCGCCCCTTGCGTCACCGAGAACCCGGCGATTCGCTTCGCTTCCATATCAGTGAAGACCCGATCGATGGTGCCGACCTTTTCCCCGTCCGCGATACTGACCACCGCCAACCCGCGCAAATGCTTGCTGTTCACCGCTGTCTCCTCGCTCAGGCTTGCCATCCCGCCGGAAGTATGCGTCCTGCACATGCACGGCGCGTACCACGACAATTGTGGCATTGTAGACCGGCCGAGGGATCACCTGAATTCACCGAGATCGCTTCCGTGACCGTGCATTGCGACTCCAACCGCCGAATTGAACCCGGCTACGCCAAATCGCCGCCATCAGACAACGCGGTCCCCTCCGAACCGCGGTGATTGACACACTTGAGACCGGTTGGTTTACTCCACCAAACGATTGCGATCAATCGTGAGATCAGGAAGGATCTTCGTTGGCATCCTCATCCCCGGCCGCGTCACGCGCGATCGAGCGTCTCTGGGCGGCGATCGAGCAACGCCAGGCGGAGCTCATTGAACTGGTCGCCGAGCTGGTGCGACGCCCAAGCGAACTTGGCCAGGAACAAGAGGCCCAAGCGTTGGTCGCTGATCACATGGGATCGTCCGGTCTGACCCCGGACATCCGCGATTTACCACCGGAGCTCCTGGCGCTGGAAAACGCCGGCGCCAGTGGCGTCTCGTTTGCCGGCCGGCCGAACGTGGCCGCCATCCTTTCGGGCTCAGGCGGCGGCCGGTCGCTCATCCTCAACGGGCACATCGATGTGGTCAGTCCGGAGCCGGTTGCCGACTGGAGCTATGACCCCTGGTCCGCGACCATCGACGGCGACCGGATGTACGGTCGAGGCGCCTACGACATGAAGAGTGGCATCGCCTTGAATCTCTTCTTGCCCAGATTGCTCGCTGAGCTTGGTATCAAGCTCGACGGCGATCTAATCGTTCAGAGCGTGATCGAAGAGGAATGCACCGGCAACGGCGCCCTTGCCGCCAGCTTGCGCTACCCGGCCGACGCCGCAATCGTGACTGAGCCGACGGGAGGTGATTTCACCTCCGCCCATGTCGGCGTCCTCTGGTTCCGGATCGCGATCGCCGGCAAGTCCTGGCATGCGATGCAGGCGTACAGAGGCGTCAATGCCATCCTCAAGGCGCGGCCGGTGATCGACGCCCT
>JACCYK010000613.1 GCA_013696525.1 Chloroflexia bacterium | reverse complement strand
CCGCCTGCGACAACCTGCACACCTGGCCGGTCCTGGTGGGCGATGCTGGTCAGCGAGATCTGATGCTCTCGTCACCAATCATCCTCTACGATTATCCCGTCATCGCGGCGGAGAGCGCGGGCGACCTCTTCGACGCGACCGAGATCGACGAGATCCTGACCCTGCGAACGATGACGCTGACCGATGACGAGAAGCGACAAGCCCGCGCTACCGACCAGCGGGCGGCGGCGATCATCGACCGGGTGGACCTGATGCCACAAGAGATGCTGGACCGGCTCCACGGCTCGATCCGCTACCTCAACGAGGTAACGGGCACGGCGGCGCCGGAGACCGTCCCCTGGTGGGATCCGGGCGCCGATCCGTCGGTTTCGCCGGAGACGGACAGCGTGACGATTGCCGGCATCGCCGTGGCGAAGGGCAGCCGGGTCCGGCTCCAGCCCGGGACCCGGCGGGCCGATGCCCAGGACATGTTTCTCTACGGCAAGATCGCCCGGGTTGAGGCGGTCCTCACTGACGTTGACGACCATACCTACCTCGCGGTGACGCTGGCGGACGATCCCGCCGCCGACCTGCACCAAGCGTACGGCCGCTTCCGGTATTTCTCGCCGGATGAGGTGGAACCGTTGGAGGACGCTCCATGACGCCTCGCTTGCTTGTCGCCGGCGTCGGCAACATCTTCCTCGGTGACGATGGCTTCGGCGTCGCGGTGGCGCAACGGCTGCTGGCCGACGCGTTTCCAGGGCCAGTCCGGGTGGCCGATTTTGGCATCCGCGGCGTCCATCTCGCCTACGAGTTGCTCAATGGGTACGATTCCTTCATCCTCATTGACGCCACCCCGCGCGGCAGCGCCCCGGGCACCGTCTACGTCATCGAGCCCGACCTCGACGGCGCCGCGCCGGTGGCGGCCAATGGGGCGCCGTCACCGGCGGTCGACGCCCATAGTTTGGATCCGGCGGCGGTCTTCGCGATGGTGAAGGCGCTTGGCGGTGAGATCAAACGGGTCCTCATCGTCGGCTGCGAGCCGGCAACCGTGGCGGAGGGGATCGGGTTGAGTGACCCGGTGGCCGGCGCCGTGGATGAGGCGGTCAAGGTAGTGCGGGAGCTGATCGCGGTTGAGCTCGCGGTGGAAATGGTCGCTGCCGGCGTCGGCGGCGGTCACAGAACCGACACGGGAAACCAGGAGGAACGACGATGATTCTGCGCACCCTCGGGATTACGCTCATGCTCGTCTTGGCGCTCGTTGCCGCCCTCGTCGCCATGTCGTTCCCCGACATTTTGCGCTACCTCAAGATGCGAGAGATGTAACCGGGAGCCGCCCGTGCATGAATTGTCCGTCATGGCCTATATGCTGGAACGGGTGGAGGGCCATGCCGAGCGCCTGGGCGCGACGAAGGTGATCGCGATCAACCTGGTCGTGGGAGAGCGATCCAGCTTCGTCGATGACTCGCTTCTGTTCTATTTCGAGATGCTGACCCCCGGCACGCGGGCGGAAGGGGCGCTGCTCAACCTGCGGCGGACGCTGATGCGGTGCCATTGCCCGCCGTGCGACACTGATTTCCACCCGACCGGGGCCGATTTTCGCTGTCCGCGCTGCGACACCGTGGGACAGGTCACCGACGACGGCACCGAGCTGCTGATCGAGAGTTTGGAGGTCGTCACATGAGCGGGCCGACCGTCAAGATCGTCAACATTGTCGAGAGTCTGCTCATCAACAATGATCTCGCCGCCGGCCGCAACCAGCGGCGGCTGGCGGAGGCCGGCGTGCTGACCATCAACGTCATGGCCGCACCGGGGGCGGGGAAGACCAGCCTCATCGTGCGCACCCTGGAAGCCCTGCGCGATCAGGCCCGGGTTGGCGTCATTGAAGGAGACATCGCCGGCAGCGTTGACACCGAGCGGGTGCTGGCGGCGGGCGCCCGCGACGCGGTCCAGATCAATACCGGCGGCAACTGCCATCTGGAAGCGAACATGGTCGATCGCGCCCTGACCGAGTTGGACTTGAGCCAGCTCGACCTGCTGCTTCTGGAAAACGTGGGTAATCTCGTCTGCCCGACGCACTGGGCGCTGGGCGAGCATCTCAAGCTCTGCCTGGTTGGCGCCGCCGAGGGGGACGACAAGCCGGTCAAGTACCCCGAGATGTTCGCCGTCAGCGACGTGATCGTCCTCAACAAGATCGACCTCATCGATCACGTCGATTTCAACCGTGAATTCTTTCTCGAATCGGTGCGCGCCCTCAATCCAGGGGTGCCGGTGTTCGAGGTTTCCTGTCGAACCGGGGCCGGTATCGCCGAGTGGGCCGCCTGGCTGCTGGCGCAACGGGCCGCCCTTGGCGGCGCGGCGGCGACCACGGAGGTCGCATGACAAGGGAAGAGGAGCCGCCATGTGCCTCCCATTAATTGCCACGGTTCAGTCGATCGAGGGCGGCCTGGCCAACGTGCGCTTGCTCGAGGGTGAGGAGGTGCGCGTCAATGCCGGACTCCAACCCGATGTCACGGTCGGCGAGTACGTGCTCCTCGATCGCGGCCTCATCATTGAGGTAATCGCGCCGGAACAGGTCGCCCAGATGCTGGAATTCTTTACCGAGCTGACCGAGCTCTGGTCGAAGGAGGATGCCGCGCATGCTTGACGTCGCCAATGTTACGACCAACTTGCCGGTATTGCCTAGCGCCGTGGCCGGCACCAGCCGGTTTATCCGGTACGCCTTCATGCCGAATCACCTGCACTACTGCGGGGGAGACGACAACCGTCAGATCTTCGACTACGCGCTGGCGGCGGTCCGCGAGCCGCCGCTCGACACGATGCTCCGCAAGTTCACCGGGGCGATGCCCTACCTGAGCCTGATCGCTCGCGGCAACGGCATCCGCGACCCATTCGACGAGCGCGTGGTCGAGGCCTACTGGATCGGCAACGAGCTGCTGGAGCGGGTGGAAGTCGGCGATCTCTATGGATCGCTGCGGGACCGGTTCGCCAAACAGCTCTCGCCCCGGTTGCTGGAGCTGGTCGCCGCCAAGGCGCCGGCCGGGGCGCGGCCGCACCACGGGTTCCACGTCTTCGATGTTTGGCGGAACGTGGCCCGGCTCGATGGCGACGTGCTGGCCACGCTCGATAACTGCCGGATCAGTTGGGGCCAGGTTGTCACCATCGACGGTGGCCAGTTGGCGGTCGAGCGGCCGCCCCTGGTGCTGCGCGGCGGCAAGCTGGTGCTCGACCCGGCCCGGCCGGAGCGGGTGCTGCGCCAGATCGACGGCCAGGGCTTCGCCGATTTCGCCCAGCCGGGCGATTGGGTCTCCCTCCACTGGGGCTGGGTCTGTGAAGTGCTGACCGAGCGGCAGCGGGCCAACCTGGAACGCTACACCCGGCTTCACGTCGCCATCGCCAACCAGACGATCTGAGCGGAGGAACGTTTCCCCATGCGCATCACTCGACGATCGCTCGCCCTCGCCGTCCTACCGCTCGTCACCGTCGCGCCGGCGGCGAGTTTGCCACGACCGGCGGTCTTGGCGAGGCAATCAACCCCGGCGACCATTGATCTGGTGCGGCTGGGCTGGGCCGATGTCGGGGTGCCGACGCCGTTCCGGGTCTCGACCGCGGGGCCGGGCGGCCCGGTCCTGCTGACCCTCCTCTACGATACCCTGACCTGGAAGGACGAGGAGGGGATTATCCCCTGGCTGGCGACGGCCTGGACCGTCTCGGCCGACGGCCTCGACTACACGTTCGACCTCGCGCCCGGTGTCCAGTGGCACGACGGGCAACCGCTGACGGCGGAGGACGTGGTCTTTTCCTTCGACTACTACGTGGCGCATCCGTATCGCTGGGCAAGCACGGCGGCGGTGGCGAGCGCCAGCGTGATCGCGCCCGATCAACTCCGGGTGCGGCTGGCGGAGCCGTACGCTCCCTTCTTGGACGAGATCGCCGGCGGCGTGCCGATCATTCCGCGACACGTGTGGGCGGGGGTTGCCGACCCGCTGACCTACGACGGACCGGGGGCCAGTGTCGGCAGCGGACCGTACATGCTGGCCGAGTATCAATCGGCCGACGGCGCCTACCAGCTCATAGCCAACCCCGGCTACTTCCGGGGCCCTGTCCTGGTCGATGAGTTCCAGCAACTGAACACGCCGCCGGAGACCCAAATTCAGGCGGTGCAGCAGGGTGAGCTCGACCTGGCCTACACCCCGGACGCCTCCGTGGCCGGCCTGTTCGCGGACGATCCGCGGGTGCGGGTCTTCGCCACGGCGCCGCAATCGATTGTCCGGCTCGCCGTCAACACCGAGCTGGCGCCGCTCGACCGCCAGGAGGTTCGGCAGGCAATTGCCTACGCCTTGAACCGGGCTCAGATCGCGACGGTCGTCACCAGGGGTGAGCCGATCGTCGGTGATGGCGTGATCCCCCCGGAGTCGCCCTGGTTCAACCCGGATGTCCCCACCTATCCATTCGATCCGGAACGGGCCCGCGAACTGCTTGGGGGCGAGACGTACACGATCGAGATGCTGGCCGGGCCGGCGAACCGGGAGCCGGAGCTGATGGCGCCGATGCTCGAAGCGGTTGGCATTACTCTCGTCACGGAGCGGGTCGATGGCCCGACCCGGACCCAGCTGCTGCGCGAGGGAAATTTCCAGCTCGGCTTGATCCAGCACATCGGCACCGGCGGCGATCCCGACTTTCTGCGCCGCTGGTACGCCGGCGAAGAGGCCAACGACTACGCCCAGGGCTCGATCTTTACCGATCCCGAGTTTGAGCAACTGGCGCGGGAGCAGGCGACCATGCTCGACCAGGCGGAGCGGCGAGCAACGGTCGATCAGATGCAGGTGATCCTGGCCGAGGAGCTGCCGACCATCGTCCTCTATCATCGCCGGTTCTACTGGGTCTACGACAGCACGAGGCTGGCGCCGATGGACACCTGGGGCGGTCTCCTGAACGGCGTGCCCTTCGTTCACAACAAGCTCATCTTTTTGACCCGGTAAGCCCGAAGTGGGCTGGCTGCTGGCGCGCTACCTCGGTTTGACGATCGCGCTCGTCGTCCTCAACTTCGCCCTGCCGCGGCTCCTACCCGGCGATCCCCTCGATTTCGAGTCGGCGACGGGCATGAACGCCGCCGTCTCCACCCTGACCGCCGGGGCGCGGGCCCAGCTTCGGGCCAGCTATCACCTGGACTTGCCGTTGCCGGGACAGTTCTGGGCTTATCTCCAAGATCTCAGCCGCGGCGACCTGGGGTGGTCGATCAGCCAGGCGGCGCCGGTCCGCGACCTGATCGGGCAGCGGCTGCCGTGGACGCTGAGCCTGATGCTGACGGCGCTCATCATCGCCGGGGTGGGCGGCACCCTGCTTGGCCTGGTCAGCGCCTGGCGCGGCGGCCGGCTCGACCACCTCATCGTCAGCGCGGCGTCCGGCCTGGCCGCGATTCCGGAATTCCTGGTCGCGATCGCGTTGGTCCTCGGCCGCTCCGGCGGCCTGGGCTGGTTTCCGCTGCATGGCGGCCGGTCCGCCTTCGTGGCCGCTCCCGGCGCCGCCGGGGGTGTGATTGGCGGCCTCGGGGATATTGCCTGGCATCTGACGTTACCGGCGCTGACGTTGGTGCTGGCGATCACGGCATCATTCGTCTTGCTGACGCGGGGCACGGTGCAATCGCTCCTGACCGCGCCCTACCTGGCCACGGCCCGGGCCAAGGGGCTGGCGGAACCGGCGGTGGCCCTGCGCCACGCCTTCCCGAACGCGCTGCTGCCGGTGCTGACCCTCTTCGGGCTGCGGGTGGGCCAGGTGCTGGGCGGGGCGATCGTGGTCGAGCGCGTCTTTGCCGTGCCGGGTTTGGGGCTGCTCGCCTTTGAGGCGATCCGGGCCCGCGATTACCCCGTGTTGCAGGCGATCTTCCTGCTCGGCAGCCTCGGCGTGCTGCTGGTCAACCTGGCCGTCGATCTGGCCTACCGGTGGTTGGAGCCGCGACGTGGCGGCTAAGCGTGCCGCCGTGAACCGGGGAGCGTTGATTGGCGGCTGTTTGCTGGCGCTGCTCGTGATCGTGGCCGCGCTGGCCCCGGTGTTGGCGCCGGACGATCCGCGCCTGTCGAGCGGGCCGCCGTTGCAGGCACCCTCCAGGGCGCATCCGTTCGGCACCAACGACATCGGCCAGGATATCTTTAGCGAATGGCTGTGGGGGGCCAGAGCGTCGCTGGTGGTCGGACTGCTGGTGACCCTGCTCTCCACGACCCTCTCCTGGAGCGTGGGTATCGCGGCCGGCCTCTGGCGCCGGGCGGAAGGGCCGCTGCTCGCCGTCACTGACCTGCTGCTGGCGCTACCCAGCCTGCCGCTCTACTTGCTGGTGGTGGTCGCCGCCGGACCCAGCCAGCGCAATCTGGTGCTGGCCCTCGGCCTGCTCTCCTGGCCGGCCTTTGCTCGCGTCGTTCGGTCGCAAGTGATCACGTTGCGGGGTGAATCCTACATCGAGGCGGCGCGGGCGCTGGGCGCCGGTCCATGGCGGATCGCACGGCGCCACATCCTGCCGGGGACGTTCGGCCTGCTGCCGGCGAAGATCGTGCTGACGCTTCGCTTCGCTATCTTCACCGAGGCCACGCTGGCCTTCCTCGGGCTGGGCGACCCGGCCCTCAAGAGCTGGGGCACGATGCTGAGCTGGGCCTTCGCCTACCCATTGCTCTTCCTCGGTGACGTCTGGACCTGGTGGGTGCTGCCCCCGGCGCTGGCGATCATCCTGGTGGTGCTGGCCACCACCTGGCTGGCGATCGGCCTGGAGCGAGGGCCCGACCGGCGGCTGGCGGAGTTAATAGACACGTTCGTGTCGCTCCTCGTGGCGTCAACAACTCGTTCGCCGCTTCGTCCAGGGTCTTCGCGGCCCGCTGACGCGACCGCGGTGCGCCGGCCAGGGACGGTGTCAAGCGAGCGTTGACATCGCGACGACGTAGCCCATAATACGATCCAATTCGTCTCCACGCACGGGCTCATTGTCGTTTCGGTGTCGCGGCAGCCAGCGGCTGTCGGTCCAACCCGGAGGAGAAGCGACGTCATGTCATCGAAACGCTGGTCCCTGATCGCCCTGCTCGTCGCGATGCTGATTGTGCTCGGCATGGTCGTTCCCGTGCTGGCGCACCAGGGTAGCCAGCGGTCCGGCCTTGATCCCGCCGACATGGATCTGAGCGTGGACCCGGGGGAGGACTTTTATCGCTTCGCCAACGGCGGCTGGCTGGACCGGACGACGATCCCGAGTGACGAAGGCTGGTACGGGGTCTTCAATGAGCTGGACGACCTGACCCGCGAGCAGTTGTTCACGCTCCTGGATGACGTCTCATCCAGCGACGAGCTTCAGGTGGGGACCGACGAGTGGAAGGCGGCCGAGCTGTACCGCCAAGGGATGGACATCGCGGCGCGGAACGCGCAAGGGGTCGAGCCGATCCAGCCGCTCCTGGCCGAGATCGATGCGATCGCCGGCCTGGATGAGCTGCACAAGTTCCAGCAAACCGCCGAGCTGTCGTGGTTAACCGGGTTGTTCTGGGTCTTCGTCTTTCCTGACTTCGCCGACAGCTCGGTTAACGCGGCCTACCTGAGCACCTCGTTCCTCGGCCTTCCCAACCGCGACTACTACCTGGAGGACGACGAGGGCAACGCGGAGGTCCGGGCCGCCTAGATCGACGCCTGCGCCGAGCTGCTTGGCTACGCGGGCTATGATGCCGCCGAAGCGGCGGCGGCGGTGCAAGCCGTGTACGACCTCGAGCGGGCTTTGGCCGAGCCGACGCTGACCCGGGAGGAGCAGCAGGACTTTGCGCTCGCCAACAATCCGCGGACAATGGATGAGCCGCGGGCCCTCGACCCGCTGATGGACTGGGACGCCTACCTGGCGGCGCTGGGCCTGACGGACATCGAGGAGCTGATCGTTACCGATCTCGGCTACCTGGAGGCGCTCGACGACATCGTGCGCGACACCCCGATCGCGGTGCTGAAGGACTTCGTGAAGCTCGAGGTGCTCTGGAGCTTCGCGGACTTTCTCGGTGAGGACATCGGGGCCACCGCGTTTGCCTTCCAGGGTGGGGTGCTTGGTGGCGTGGCCGAGCAGCGGCCGCTCGAGGAGCGTACGCTTGATCAGACCAGCAGCATGCTCGGCGACGCCATCGGCCGGCTCTACGTCGATGCGTACTTCCCGCCCGAGGCGAAGGAAGAGATCACCGTCCTGGTCGATGCCTTGATTGTCGCCTTCCGGGCCTGGTTGGAAGCGAACTCGTGGATGCCGGCGGAGACAAAGGCAAAGGCGCTGGAGAAGCTGGCGGCGATGGGGGTCAACGCCGAGACCCGCCGCAACCTGGACAAAGCGGGCAAGCCGGTCGATCGGAGCGAATGGTTCGTGCCGCCTCAGGTAGTCAATGCCTTCTACGATCCGACCGCCAACGAGATCGTCTTTCCGGCGGCGATCCTGCAGGCGCCCTACTTCGACTATCAGGCCGACCCGGCCCTCAATTTCGGCGGCATCGGTTTTGTGATCGGGCATGAGATCACCCACGGTTTCGATCTTCAGGGGGCGCAGTTCGACGCCCAGGGCAACCTCAGCGACTGGTGGACGGAGGAGGACTATGCCCGGTTTGACGAGTTGAATGAGCGCGTGGTGGCGCAGTACGGCGCGATCGAGGTGCTGCCCGGGCTGAACGTCGATGGTCAGATCACCGTCACCGAAAATGTCGCTGACTTGGGCGGGGTCCAGGTCGCTTATGACGCGCTCGAAATCTACCTGGCCGCTGAAGGCGAGGCCGATGCGCTGGCAAGCCCGGTCGCCTCGCCGGTGGCGGCCGCGTTCGCCTTCGAGTCATTGACGCCACAACAGCGATTCTTTATTTCGGCGGCGACGGTGTGGCGAGAGCAATCCAGGGACGAGGCGCTCGAGACGCGGGTCCGGACTGACGTGCATGCCCCCTCCATGTTGCGGGAGACGCTGCCGATCCGCAACATGGACGAATTCCACGAGGCGTTCGAGATCGAGCCAGGCGAGCCGATGTACTTACCGCCTGAAGAGCGGATCGTGATCTGGCAGACGCCCCGCCGCCGTGGGCACCCGGCTGGCGGCCGCGGTGACGACTACCAGGTTGCGGTCAGGACCGGGCCGCGTGGCCCGCCACCCGCGGCGTGGTCATGGCGCATCGCCAACTGGCTTGTTGGTGGTCGTCACCCGCGACCGCTCCGCGTGGTCCGGGGCCGACATCCACTCGGCTTGAACGAGTTGGGCGCGTCGGGACCGGGCCCGCAACAGTCGCCAGCGAAACAGGAGCACGCCCTGACCGAGCAAGGCGGCGGCTAGGAGCCAAATCCACGTTGTCGCGATGAGGAGCGGCCACGCCGCGTCCGACGACACCCAGACGACGACGGCCACCACCGCGAGCTTGGCGGTCAGCAGGGTGCCCAGGAGCATCGGCACCGACACGGCGCCATCGTTCGCGGACGATCGGCCGCGATCGTCGGTCGTGCCAATCCGCGCCGCGCGTCCGTTCATGCTGCCCCATCCCTTTCGTCAGCGGGCGATGGGTTTCGCGCGGGGCCACGCCGTCGAGGGCTCAGGCCGGCATGGAAAGCGCCCGCGTCGATTTCCCGTGGCGGCGGCTACCCCTCGCTCCGCGACTGGCTCGAACGACGATCCAGAGGTACCAAGCATGAGCCGCCGCGGGACGAGAGTAGGCGAATCGTCGTTCGCCGCCTCGATTGTAACCACCATCACGCCGCCGTGAGTGAGGTCGAGCCATTGCTGGGCGGAGTGGTCGGCACCGTGGATAGCCATCCCTTGCTGCTCCACCGAGAGCGGTCCGGGGTGTGGCGCGAACAGCAGAACACCGCAACTGTACACTGGCAACGACGGACGCGCCCGGTTTGAGGTGGGGCCGCCCAGGGTCTTTTGATTATCTGGGTGGGGTGAGGCTGAGGAGGGCATGCGCGGTTCCTGGCTGTTAGGCGTAGTGGCGCGGCGCCGCCGCGATAGTGGTCCAGCCCGCTCGCCGCGGCAGCCCGAGCACGGTATTGCGTGGCGCCGCCATGATCTGGGGCGCCGCCCCGGCGCGGGGGACGCTAGCGCCTCAAGAAGTGACCACGGACCCTGTCGAGGGCGGGGTCGGCGCCGTGCCACCTGCGTGAAGGAGGAGCGAATGGGGAAGACGGGGAAGATGGGGAAGACTATGGGGATGACCGTGGAGACGGGCGAGCGGCCCGAGGATCGCGTCCGCACCGCTTCGCGGCCGAGCGAGCTCAAGATCACCGACCTGCGCACGGCGACCGTCGGGTGGGATAACTGGTACTTTACGCTCGTCCGGATCGACACCAACCAGGGGCTGAGCGGCTACGGCGAGGT
>JACCYK010000582.1 GCA_013696525.1 Chloroflexia bacterium | reverse complement strand
GAGCTCCATTCTTGTCGGTTCAGTCGCCTTTGAAGACGCTCTCAGCGCTCGATCGGGGCGCCGATCAGGGAGCCCCACTCGGTCCAGCTCCCATCGTAATTGCGCACCTCGGGGTAGCCCAGCAGCTCGGTCAGAACGAACCAGGTGTGGGCGCTGCGCTCCCCGATCCGGCAATAGGCGATCGTCGCCTTGTCCGGCGTGACCTCCTTTTCGCCGTAGATCGACCGCAGCTCAGCGGCCGACTTGAACGTGCCATCCGCGGCGACCGCGGTGGCCCACGGGATGCTCTGGGCACCGGGGATATGGCCGCCGCGCTGCGCCCCCTCCTGCGGCAGGTTTTCCGGAGCCAGGAGCTCCCCCGAGAATTCCTTCGGGGAGCGGACGTCAACCAGTGCCGTGTCGGCACGGCCGAGAGCGGCGGTGACCTGGTCACGGAAGGCGCGCAGGCGCACGTTGGCCTCGCCGGCCTGGTAGGTTGTCGCGAGGACTTGCGGCGGATCCTGGGTCAGCGGCCGGCCCTCGGCGACCCACTTGACCCGGCCGCCGTCCATCAGCGCTACCTCCTGATGGCCATAAAGCGTGAACAGCCAGTAGGCAAAGGCGGCGAACCAGTTATTGTTATCCCCGTACAGCACGACGTTGGTCTCGTTGTCGATACCGGAGCGGCCGAGCAGGGCCGCCCACTCCTCCCGGGTCGGGATATCGCGCACCGGTCGGCGTTGGAGATCGTGCTGCCAGTGCCAGCCCACCGCGCCCGCGATGTGGCCGGTCTCGTAGGCCGACGTGTCCACGTCCACTTCGACCAACCGCACGTTGGGGTCGGTCCCGTGGTTATCAACCCAAGCGGTATCGACGAGCGCGTGGGGGCGAGCGTACCCGTTTACCTTGGTCATCGTTCTCTCCTTCGTTCGACCGGCCGCTGGCGCGATCGCGAACCCGGTGTGCAGCCAGCTATCCGCGAGCATGAATCGAGCGTGAATCGAGCGTATGCACACGCTAGCGCCGATGGCGGCGGCGTACATCGGCCGGATGTCCCGATTGGTTGCGGCATCGACGAATGAGGGATAGGACAGGTGTCCAGGGATAGGACAGGTGTCCTATATGGAGCGGATGACGCTCAAATGAGACCGGAGCGGAGGGCGAAGGTCGCCGCCGCGGTGCGGGACTCCACCCCGAGTTTGGCGAGAATGCTCGTCACATGGTTGCGGACGGTCTTGTGGCTGATGAAGAGGAGGGAGGCGATCTCCGGGTTGGAGTGCCCGTCCACGAGCAGGCGGAGCACGTCACGTTCACGGGGCGTCAACGCGAACGGCAGCTCCTTGACCCCCTGATCGGCCGGGTCCAAGCCCGGTGGCGTGGCGAGGAACTGGGCTGCCTCGGCGATGATGTCGTCGAGCGTTGCGCCAGCGCCGGCGGCCCGGGCCGCCTCGAACGCCGGCTCGCCAATCGCGGCCGCGGCCGCCTTGGCCGCCCATTCGCGGGCGGCGGGGTCCGCGAAAAACGTCGGCGCCCCGATCCGGGCCCGCAGCGTCTGGGCGGCGCCCAGAACATGCGCCGACCGCTCCGCCTGTCCCAGGTTCGCATATGCCAGGGCTAGGGCTTCGAGACTTGCCCCGACGTAGAGCCGCTCCCCCAGGGCCTGATAGGTGGTGACGGCGCTGGCAAAGTGCGGCGCCGCGCCGGTGACGTCACCCCGCGTCATCCGAATCGCACCGAGACTGAACCGCGTGGAGGCGAGGCCAAACTCGTCGCCGATGTCGAGGAAAATCGCCAGACTCTCCTCGCAGAGCGCTTCGGCGTGGCGCAAGTCGCCCTGCATTTGCGCCACCTTGATCAAGCAAACGGTGATCATGCCGGCGTCCCAGCGTCGCTCCAGTGCTTCATACAGCGCCTTGCCCTCGTGGGCGAATTCCGCCGACCGGGCGAGCTCCCCCAAATCGAGCGCCATGTACGCCTGAGCGAGCCGGGCGAAGGCGAGTCCCGCGCGGTCAGCCGTCCCTTCGACGAGAGGCAACGCCTGGTCCAGCGCCGCGAGCGCGCGCTCACGATCGTTCTGGGGCCATGCCAGGACCGCCAGCCCCGTCAGCGCCTTGGCCCGCAATGCCGGCGGGGTGGCATCGGCCTGCGCGAGCACTCGCTCCAACCAGTCCCGGCCTTCGCTGAGGTGGCCGCGGGTGTACCAGAAGCGCAGCAGCGCCGTGACCAGGCGCATCGCGTCCTTTGCTGCTCCCGAATCGATGAACCAGGTCAGCGCCGCGCGTAAGCTTTCGAGTTCGTTCTCCAGCAACTCGCAACCGCTCCCCTGGCGTCGCCCGCCATAGAGATCCGGCTCGACCCGCTCAGCCAGCGCCAGATACCAGGCCGCGTGGCGACGGCTGATCTCCGCTGTCTCGACCCGCGCCGCTAATTGCTCCAGCCCGAACTCGCGGATCGTCTCGAGCATCGTAAAGCGGGCCTCCCCGTCGGACGGCTCGCCCTGATCCAGCAAGCTCTTGTCCACGAGCGACGCCACGCCCTCGAGCACGTCGATGCCGAGGTCGGGGTCGGCGGTGCCTACGGCCTCGGCTGCCGGCAGGGTGAACGCCCCGGGGAACACGCTCAGCCGCCGGAATAGGTGCTGCTCATTCGCGTCCAACAAGTCGTAGCTCCAGGCGATCGCGTTCCGCATCGTCTGCAGGCGGACCGGCTGGTCGCGCGGACCGCCGGTCAGGAGCGGCAGTCGCCACTCCAGCCGCGCCAGCAGGGCCGGCGGTGGCAGGTGGCCGACGCGGGCCGCCGCGAGCTCGATGCCGAGGGGGAGGCCGTCCAGCCGGTGGCAGATGCTGGACACCGCGACCGCGTTCGCCTCGGTGAGGGCGAAGTTCGCCTTCGCCGCGACGGCGCGCTGGATGAATAGCTGGATGGCCTCGCACTGGGCCGTCTGCCTGAGCGGGGGCAGCCGGGCGAGGTCGGGGAGCGCCAGCGGGGGCACCAGGAAGGTATGCTCGCCGGAGACGCGCAGGACCGCCCGGCTGGTCACGACGACCTTTGCATGAAGACAGGCGGCGAGGATTTCGGCCATCAGCGGGGAGGCTGGAAG
>JACCYK010000571.1 GCA_013696525.1 Chloroflexia bacterium | reverse complement strand
GTTCCATGCGCCGGGGAGCGTAGCACACTGGTGTAGGCGCACATGGCCAATGATACCGTCATCGATCGAAACAGTGGAGTGCTGGAAAGTCTGATCGTTTGCGGACTCATCATATCGAGCAGCTGGATTCCCACACTTCTTATGACGCCGGATACTCGAATGCTTCGCGTTGCCCCCGTATTAGGTGATCCAGGGCATCCCCATTGTGCCCGTGGCAATGAGCACACCAAGGGCGACAAAGGTGAGACCGACGGCGACCGCGGTGCGCTGTCCGTGCGGCAGCGCTTTCTCGGCGAAGACCACCAGCGTCAGCAGAAGCATCCAGGCGATGCTCATCACCCCGGCAGCCACCAGGATGGTAAACAGGGCCCAGCAGCAGCCGAAGCAGTACGCTCCGTGAATGATGCCCAACCGCAGGGCGCCGAACCTTCCATCGCGCCAATGCCCCATGACGAAGCCGAACGGGGATTGGCACTGGCGCAAGCACATTCGCTTCAACGGCGTGAACTGGTAGAGCCCGGAAATGATGAGGATGGCGCCCAAGCCGAGTGGCGCCCATTCCTGGCGCTCGGCGTCACCGAGGCGGCCGGCCAGATTGCTCGCGAGCCGCACAAGCGCATACGCGCCGAGGCCGACCGCCGTCCATACCAGGAGATATCCAGCGACAACGACCCAGGTCGAGATGAAGGCGCCGCCATCAGCGTGCTTCCTACCGGCGACGGTTCGGTAAAGCAGAAGCATGGGAGCGACCGCCGGCAGCATCATTGCCACCATCATGACCGCCCACACCAGCACGAACGCTGCCAGGCCGCCGGGGGACCAGCCCGCCTCGGCCATGTCCTCCATGCCCGATCCGCTCATCCCGCCCATGTCGCCCGAAGCGTCCTTGGGCGCAACGTCCTGAATGCTGATGCCCATGGGCATCCCCATCGTCCCGGCCTGGTAAACGGTCAGTCCCCAAGCCGCCATGGTCAGGAGGACAAGCGTGATCAGCAGCACCGCCTGGCCACGCTGCAGCAGCCCAATTGATCGCCCCTCACTGCCGCTGCCGACCGGGACGGCGCGTGTCCGCTCAGGAATCGTAGACATGGCGTGCTAGTTGTTCGACCAATTGAGCGCACCGTAGTGACCATTGCGACCCGAGTTGTCCCAACGCATCCCGTAATCGCTCCAGGTGCTTCCCTCCTCACCAACCGCCAGGGCCACTCCTTGTGGCGCGAACGGATGAGCGTTGGTCGCCACGATCTCCTGATCCGCCCCCATCGCGCTCGGGACCGGTCGCACGGCAAGCTGCATCACGTCCGGGATCTCAACCGAGCGGCGTTTGCCTTCGATCCGAAAGGTGATCGGCACCGTCCTGATCCCCAGCACTTCCCCAATCAGCGGGGCAAAGCCGCCCATGACGCCCCCGGCCGACCCGGCAAAGATGGCCTGCAGCGCCTGTTGCTGCCCGGCATCCGCCCGCTCGTCGAGGTAGAGGGCGACCTGCCAGTTGCCATCGATCATCGGGCCGGGCGTGCGCGCGATGAGGACTGCATTCAGGCCGTCGAGGGAGACGTCGCCGAAGCTGCCGCGATCGAGGTGGAAGGCAAACGCGACCTCGCAGGCTCCCTCCGTGGGCGGGGAGGAAAAAGGGGCGGCGGGTGAGAAGAGGCACGGGCAGACCACGGCGCAGTTGCAATTTTCGAAGTAGTCACCGGTAATCGACCACGTCGGAGTTGCGGTCTCGACCATGAGAGCCTCCTTGCACGCCTCAGTCGGTCAACCTTTTTCAGATGTCAACAACCTTATTTGGCATTGTACACCCGTTCGACCAAGAGTGGTTGGCGCTCAACGAGTGTGGGAGGCTTAAGAGCAACCAGCGCCGTTGTCACCAATAACGAGACCGCCCCGTGAAGGCATCAAGCGCTCGATGATGATTTCCGCTCGAAGCCATGGCAAACGCCGGTTCTCGTCCGATGGCTATGCCGCGCCTCGAGGTCCTGATCGGTGCTTTCGAATGGGGCGGGTCCCAGGCGAACCGCCGAGGCGCTCGAATGGGCAGCAGGTCAGCGGCATGGTCGATTAGCGGCTCTTGGCGCGGAGATCGCGGCCCCGGCCACTCCTCTACCATTTTCAGTTCGAGACGTCCCGATCGGACTCGCGGACAGCCAAGACCTCGGCCAGGGCAACCTCGCCCCGTTCGGTCAGGCTATCGAGCCACTTTTTGCGGTACGGTCGCAAGGTCTCGATCAACACTTCGGCAATGACGAAATCCCGATACCACTTGCGATCGGCGGCAACGACGTACCAGGGGGCGTTTGGCGTGGCGCAGCGGTTGAGCGCATCCTGGTAGGCGGCCAGGTAGGCTGGCCACGATCGCCGTTCGATCCAGTCGTTTGGCGACAGCTTCCAGGATTTCTCCGCGTCCTCTTCCCGCTTGAGCAGGCGCTCTTTTTGCTCACCCTTGCTGATATGCAAGAAGAACTTCACCACGATCGTGCCGCTGGTCGTCAGCAGCCGCTCGAAGTCATTGATCTGGTCGTAGCGCCGGGACCAGACCTCCTCCGGCACCAAGTGCTTCACCCGCTCCACCAGCACGCTCTCGTAGTGCGAGCGATTGAAGATGCCGAACATCCCTTTGGCCGGCGTCTGCTGGTGAATCCGCCAGAGGAAATCGTGGGCCAGCTCCAAGGGCGTCGGCACCTTGAACGACGCGACCTGCACCCCCTGCGGGTTCACCGCGTCGAAGACGCTGCGAATGGTGCCGTCCTTGCCGCTGGTGTCCATCCCTTGCAAGACCACCAGCAGCGCCTCCGAGCCCGCCGCGTAGCACAGCTCCTGCAGCTCACCGAGCTCACGCGACAGATCATTGAACCTCGTATCGCTCGCCGCGCGATCGATCTCTTCCCCCCGCGGGCTAAGCTCCTCGAGCTTGACGGGTTGGGTTCCAATCAACCGGAGCGCCTGGGCCATGTCCTCCCCCTGCCGTCATCGCCGCTACGCGAATCGCACCACTGTAGCCTGTTTGCGCTCGCGTAGCGGGAGCGGTCAGCGCCAGCGGTGAACAGGAGGGCGGATCAGGGACAAACCTGGCGACAACGCGGCGGGCACCAGGATCACCATGACAGGGAACACATCAGATGCGGCAGCCGGGTGAGAACGCCCTGGACGCGGGGCAAACCGCGGTCCCGCGAATCACCCGCTCAGGCCCGCCAGCGTGACGCCCTCGAGCGCCAGCAGACGGAACTTGATATCGAGACCGCCGCCGTAGCCGCCAGCCGTGCCATCCGAGCGGATGATCCGGTGACAGGGCACGACGACCGGGATCGGGTTGCGGTTGAGCGCATTCCCTACCGCTCGCGTGGCGGCCGGTTTCCCGATCCGGGTGGCGATGCCGCGGTAGGTGTCGAGGCGGCCAAAGGGGACGTTCACCGTCGCTTCGAGCACGTCACGCGTGAACGGGGGGAGGCCGGAAAGATCGAGCGGGAGGTCGAAGTTGTCACGCTGGCCGCCGAAATACTCGCGGAGCTGAGAGCGGACCCGATCAATCACGCGCCGGCTAGAATCGTTGGGGCCGTCCTGGCCTTCTGCTAAAGGGCGCGGCGCAAAGCCCCGTTCCAGGAGATGACGGCGTAGCTCGTCCTCGCCCCGGCCCTTGCTGAACTCGATCTCGACCAGGGCGTCATCGGTCGTGGCCACGAAGAGCGGGCCGACCGGGCTCTCGACCACCACGTACCACGCCGCCGGCTTGGTGGGGAGAAAGCGAGGCGCCGGACAAGGTCCGATATCGCCCGCCGGGTAGACCTGATCTAGGGTTTGGCACAGATGGTCATAGCATTCGAGCTCGTTGGCGCAGTAGCGGCAGGTGGCGGTGTGGCGATCAATCCAGGCCCGCTCCGAGAGGGACAAGTCCCCGCACGAGAGGGCCGGTAGGGCGTCGCAGAGGACATCGCAGGGATCGACATCCGGCCGGTTGGCAACCATGATAATGCTTACGTGCGGGGCGTCCGCCGCCTCTGGCTCGGCACCGGGGCGCTGAATGGCTGCAGCGGTACCCGCGGTTGGGCCGTCACTCGGGGTCATGGCGTTCCCCACTCAGCGTCATCGACCAGCAATCCCCGTTGATTGCTGGGATCGCGGGGCCGGACGGCCACGGTTGATCCGGTTGGTTCATAGTCGATCTCCGAACTGGTGGCGCAACTTACGCAGCGCCTCATGGACATTGGCGCGGGCCGCGGCTTCCGAGCAGCGCAGGTTGCCGGCGATCTCCGCGTACGACAAATCGTGGTACTTCCGTTGAATTAAGGCGAGTCGCTGCTTCGCTGGCAATGCCGCCACGAAGGCGTCGACTTCCCGCAGTAAGTTTCCGGCATCGAGCCGGGC
>JACCYK010000246.1 GCA_013696525.1 Chloroflexia bacterium | reverse complement strand
GGCCAGTCCCGCGTGCTTTCAAACGGTTGCTAGACGTCGCGGCGCAACAGCACTATGGTGGCGGCGCCCAAGAACAGGACCAGCCAGGCGATCGTGACCGCGATTCCGGGGCCGAGATCGAGGTATTCGCCGAACGTCATCCCGCCGACGCCCGTGAACAGATGACCGATCGTAATGCTGTCGATCGCCCGGTCCGGCAGATAGCGGAGCACGTTTTCCTGCCACCAGGCGGGGAGCATGGCGCCGAAGATCGCCGGCGTGAAGATCAGCGCCAGGACGGTGGAGATCGCGGCCGCGGTGCTCCGGAACAAAACCGCCAACGCGGCACCGATCAATGGGAAGGCGGCGGCGGTGAGACCGAGGCCGATCACCGCCCGCATGGCGTCCGGGTCGCCGAGCGTCGTCGATCCCAGGCCGTTGGCGCTGAAAATCGCCTGGCCGAGCAGAAATGCCGCAATCACCGAGATGTAGCCGAGCACCACGGAGACACCCGTGATGAGGATCGTTTTGGCCAGCAGCACCCGGCCCCGGCGCGGGGTCGCGGTCAGCGTCAGCCGGATCATGCCCGTCGCGTATTCGGAGGCGACGAAGCTGACCGCGATCAAGGTGAGCAGGATCGAGCTGAACACCAGGCCGAAGAGGGACATCAGGATCGGATCGAACGACGCGCGCTCGATCGGTCCCCAATCGCTCCAGGTGGACGCGATAATCAGGCTGACGCCGCCGGACAACCCGATCGCGAGGACCAGCGTCATCAGCGCCGAGACGTAAAACGAGCGCAACGAGGTGAGCTTCGCCCACTCCGAGGCCAGGGTGGCCCAAAACGAGGTCCGGCGCGGCGCCGGGCGGGTCGGATAGGAAAGGGCTTGGGTCGCCATGTCGTTTTAGATGCCTCCTCGGTGATTGGCGCCGTTGGTCGAGCCGCCGGCGGTGACCAGCTCACGGTCTGGCGGTGCCTGACGGTATTCCACACTGTCATCGGTCAGCTCGAAGAAGGCGGACTCCAGGCTGGCGCGTTGGTAGGACAGCTCGTGCAGCCGGATGCCGTTCGCCGCCGCCAGATCGCCGATGTGGGCCGCTTCGATATTGGCGGCAACCAGCCCGCCATCGCCATTGGCGGTAATGACGGCGCCAGCCGACTGCAATAACGGCACGAGTTGGTCCGCCTGGGGCGAGACGACGCGGACATGACTGGTCGAACCGCCGCCGGTGAATTCGGCAATGCCCTGGTCCGCGATCAGGCGGCCCTTGCCGATGACGATGACATGATCGGCGGTTTCCTCCATCTCGCTCATCAGGTGGCTAGAGATCAGCACCGAGCGGCCTTCAGTCGCCAGCTTCCTGAGGAGCGAGCGCATCCAGTAGATGCCTTGTGGATCGAGGCCGTTGAACGGCTCATCGAAGAGGAGGATGCCGGGATCACCCAGCAAGGCGGCGGCAAGCCCCAACCGCTGCGACATCCCGAGCGAGAAGCCCTTGACCCGCTTGTCGGCGACACTGGTTAGGCCGACCACGTCGAGCACCTCGTCCACGCGCCTGGCCGGGACGCCGCCGGCGAGGGCCAGCCAGTGCAGATGACGACGGGCGGAGCGGCCGCCTTCGACCGTCTTGGCGTCGAGCAGGGCGCCGACCTCTTGCATCGGGGCGGGAATATCGCGGTAGGCCCGGCCGTTGATCAACGCGGTGCCACCGGTTGGGCGGTCGAGGCCGACGATGATACGCATGGTGGTCGATTTGCCGGCCCCATTTGGCCCGAGAAAGCCAGTCACGACGCCTGGTTTGACGGCGAACGACAGGTGGTCAACGGCCAGCGTGTCACCGAACCGCTTCGAGACGTCCCGTACTTCGATCACTGATGGTTCCTCCAATCGGTTATCCCACACGATTCCGGCCGGTCGCCCTCCGGCTCGAACCACCCGGTGGGCACGACGCGACAACGCGGGCGGCCAGCGGGCATGAATTGTTGCTCGTGGGTTCGGCAGTGCGCTGCTCTCGTCGCGGCGGCGCTCACGTCAGCATGGGCGTGGTCCCCTTGGTCGAGATGGGCCGAAACGTAGCCCATCGCACGTCGCTAGCATGGGCCACAAGTGTTCCGAAAGCATCACGAGCCTGTGACGCTCGTGTGAACCAAATCATACCGGCCGGCTTTCGTGGATGTGATGTGGTCAATTGAGGTCGTTGTGACGACGCGAGCGGGGATTCATTCCGGCGCGGCCTGAACGCATGGCCTTGAGCTTCAGACGTTGTGCCCGGACCGCGGATCATCCTTCGAGCAGCATCGTCTCCGGGTCTTCGACGAGGTCTTTGATCCGGACCAGGAAGCGGACCGCTTCGCCGCCATCGACGACCCGATGGTCATAGGAGAGGGCGATGTACATCATCGGCTTGATGACGACCTCGCCGTCGCGGGCGACCGGGCGTTGTTGGATGGTGTGCATGCCGAGGATGCCGACCTGCGGCGTGTTGAGGATCGGGGTCGACATCAGCGAGCCGAAGACGCCGCCGTTGGTGATCGTGAAGGTGCCGCCCTGGAGCTCGTTCAAGGTTAGCTTGTTGTCGCGGGCGCGGGTGGCCAGATCAAGGATTTCTTGCTCGATTTGGGCGAAGGTCTTGCGGTCGGCGTCGCGGACCACCGGCACCACCAGCCCTTCCTCGACCCCGACCGCGATCCCGATGTCGTAGTACTTCTTCAGCAGCAATTCGTCGCCCTGAAGCTCGGCGTTGACGTTGGGGAGGCCTTGAGCGCCCCGACCGTGGCTTTGGTGAAGAAGGACATGAAACCGAGATTGACCCCGTAACGCTCCTTGAATGCCTCCTTGCGCCGGCTCCGTAGCTCCATCACGGCCGACATGTCGACCTCGTTGAAGGTGGTCAGCATGGCCGCCGTCTGTTGGGCCTCGACCAACCGCACGGCGATGGTCTGCCGGCGCCGGCTGAGCCGGACCCGCTCGATCCGGTCATCGGCGGCGGCGGGTTTTGGCGCTGGTGCGGCGGGCGGCACGGCGGCGGCAGCCGGGGCGGATGCGGGGGCCGGAGGAGCCGCCTGGTTTTGCCGGGAGGCGCCGGCGAGGACGTCCTCGCGGG
>JACCYK010000545.1 GCA_013696525.1 Chloroflexia bacterium | reverse complement strand
TCCAAACCGCGCTCGATAACGCCGGGGTCGATCCGGGCCGGATCGATCACGTCAACGCCCACGCCGCGTCGACGCCGTCGGGAGACGCGGCCGAAGCCGCCGCCATCACGCGCGTCCTGGGCGATCGGGCCGCCAGCGTGCCGGTAACGTCGGTGAAAGGCGCGATCGGTCACTGCATGGGCGCCGCCGGCGCCATCGAGACGGTTGCCGCGGTGCTGACGATCGCCGAGGGTCAGATCCCGCCAACCCTGAACTATCGGATCCCGGACCCGAAGATCGACCTCGACATCGTTCACGGCGGCGCTCGCGCCGCCACGGTGAATGTGATGACCAAGCATTCGTTCGGGCTGGGCGGCCAGAACGCCTGCCTGGTGCTGGGCCGCTATGCGAGCGGCTAACCAACGCTCAGCTCCTGCTAGCGGCGGCCGGCATCACGCTCAAGCCGCTCGACCCGGTCCTTCATCTCCGCCAGCTCCCGCTCGAGGTACGAGACGCGGTTGCGCAGGGTTGCCGTCTCCTGTTCGATCAGCGACGACACGCCCTGGCGGACCCCGCTGTTGACGGTCGAGGCGGCCTTCTTCAGCGCTTCCCGCGCCAGGGGGTTGTTGATCATCAAAAGCTCCGTGATGGGTGAGCGCGTCAGGCGACCGGATCGTCCATCGACCATGATAGCGGACGCACGCGGCTCGCCGCGGAATTCGAGCCGAAGCTCGCGGGTTCGTTGAAGGCGGATCGACGCTTGACAGGACCTCGCGCACTTGTTAAAGTCTTGCAAGATGTTGTGAGTATTGCAAGTTTTTTCAGATTGAGGTCGTCATGGTCGACGCCCCCGCCAGCATCGGCCGCCGGGCCCGGCGCAACCGCCGCGACAGTCCCGACCATCGCGCCTTCCTCGCCGAGGTCGCCACCCTCTACTACGTCGATAAGCTCAATCAAGAGCAAATTTCCCGCCAATTGGGGCGCTCCGTGGCCATGGTCTCCCGTCTGCTGGCCGAAGCTCAAGACGAAGGGATCGTCGAGATCCGGGTCAACCATCCAGTGCCGTCCGAGCCGGCGCTCCAGGCCGACCTCGTCCGCCGCTTCGGCCTGCGCACCGCCCGCGTGCTGCGGACCGCCGACCACCAAGCGGACCGTCTCCTGCCGCGCTTGGGCGAGCTAGCCGCCGTCTACTTGAAGACGGTCTTAAGCGATGACGCGATCATCAGCGTCGGCTGGGGCAAGACGCTGCACGAGGTGGCCCGCGCCATCACCCCTGGCGGCCTGCAAGGGATCCAGGTCGTGCAGAGCATGGGCTCGCTCGGGAGCAGGCTCCCCGCCTTTGACAATCACCTGATCACCCGGCTGCTGGCGGAACAGCTCGCGGGCACGCCGCACTACCTCCACGCCCCCATGATCGTCGATAGCGAAGCGGTACGGGCGGTGCTCGTCCAAGACGCTCATATTGCCCAAGCCCTCGCCCTCAGCCGGCGGGCCGATCTCATTCTTTTTGGCATCGGTGTCCCCGAGCCGGAGCATTCCGGTCTCCTCGCCGCCGGCTACATCGACGCCCGGACCCTGGACACCATTCGCCAATCCGGCGCCGTCGGCGATATCTGCGTCACCTACTTTGACGACGAGGGCCGCATCCTCGATCTCGGCATCACCAAACGGGTGATCGGCATCCGCCTGCCGGAGATCGGCAACATCGGCACCGCGGTCGTCGTCGCCGGCGGCGTCCATAAAGCCAGGGCGATCTTGGGAGCCCTGCGGACCGGCCTGATTCATGTCCTCGTCACTGACGACCGCACCGCACGGGCCATTCTCGACCTGCACGATCCTGATCCCGGCCCGCGCGACCAACGTGTTGCGACCACGCGGAGCGACCAGCAGGAGGTTCAGCGGTGACGAGAGACGAGGAAAGGAGGTGCGACCGCACGCGGGAATTCGTTCCACTAAGACGCTTCGCCGAGGCTGGCGTCACGCATTGCCGGTCAGGGTTCGGAATTATCCGGCCGTGACTGGCCCTACGCGGAGGAGACAACCAATGTCGAATCGAAATCTCCCTTCCCGTTCCGCCCTCTCGCGGCGGACCGCGCTCAAAGCCGGCGGCGCCGGCATCGCCTCGATCCTCCTGAGCCGCCAGGCACCGGCCGTGATCGCCCAAGATCAGGTCGAGATCAGCTTTGCCGGCATCCGCATCTTCGGCGACGATCCGATGCCGGCCCTGCTGGCTCAGTTCGAGGAGGAAAACTCGAACATCACCGTCCGCTACATCGAGCTGCCAACCCCCAACAACAGTACCGAGATCCATCAATACCTCGTCACCAGCCTCAATGCCCAAAACGGCGAGCCCGATGTCTTCACCCAGGACATCATTTGGATCGCCGAGTTCGGCGCCGCCGGGCTGTCGGCCCCGCTTGAGCAGTTCGGCGTCGGCGAGACCGAAACGGCCGAATACTTCCCCGGTCTGATCGAAGCCTGTACCTACCAAGATCAACTGGTCGGCTGGCCCTGGTTCGTCGATGCCGGCTTCCTCTACTACCGATCCGATCTCCTCGACGCCCACGGCCTCGACGCCCCGGCGACCTGGGACGACCTGATCGGCGCCGCGACCGAGGTCATGGCGGCGGAGGAGAACCCGGAGCTGCTCGGCTTCCTCTGGCAGGCCCGGCAAGCCGAGGTGCTGGTCTGCGACTGGGTCGAGTTCCTCGGCTCGGCCGGGGGCCGGGTCCTCACCGAAGGCGAGGTCACCGTCAACAGCGAGGCCGCGGTCAGCGCCTTGCAGCTCATGCAGGACCTCATCTACACCCATCAGATCACGCCGGAGGCAGTCCTCACCTACGACGAGGAGCCGAGCCGCCTCCCCTTCACCGCCGGCAACGGCGTCTTCCTTCGCAACTGGTCGTACGTGTACGCCATCGCCCAAAATCCCGACGAGTCGCGGGTCGTCGACCAGATCGGCTATCAGCCGCTGCCGATGTTCGCCGACGGCGAGAACGCCGCCACGTTGGGCGGCTATCAGTTCGGCCTCAACGCCACCAGCGCCCACCCGGAAGAGGCGTTCCAATTGCTGCAATTCCTCTCCGGGCCAGAAGCGCAGAAGACGCTCGCCCTCCAGGTCGGCGTCGCCCCCACCCGCCAAGCCGTCTACGAGGACGCCGAGCTGGGCGAGCAGAACCCGTTCATGGTCGGCCTCCGGGATGTCTTCACCGGCGCCATCCCGCGCCCGGTCCACCCCGCCTACCCGCAAATCAGCCTCGCCATCCAGTCGGCCATCTCCGGCGCGCTCACCAATCAGACGCCGCCCCAAGAAGCCCTGGATAGTCTGGCCGAGGAGATTACCTTCATTATCGGCTAGGCCGGCGCGCGCCTCAAGAGCGGCCAAGCCTCCCGCGCTTGGCCGCTCCCCCGAGACTGATGCCGGATCGTCTCGTCGACGACAGAGGGTTCAACCCGGTGATGGCCCACGCTCGCCAATTCATCCGCCAGTACGCATTCCCCTACCTGCTGTTGGCGCCGTCCTTGCTCGCCATCGGCCTGATCGCGCTCTATCCGTTCTTGCAGACGATCTGGACCAGCCTGCACCGCGCCTCCCTGATCCTGCCCGATTCGACCTTCATCGGGCTGGGCAACTTCCGCCGGCTCATCCAGGACGATGGGTTCTGGAACGCCTGGACCAACACCGTCTATTTCACCGTGGTGACCGTGCTATTCGAGACCATCCTCGGCTTCGCGATCGCCACCGCCCTCAACCGCGACTTCCGGGGCCGGGGCCTCGTCCGGGCCGCGGTGCTGATCCCGTGGGCGATCCCGACCGTCGTCTCTTCCCGGCTGTGGGGTCTCATCTTCAACACCGATGCCGGGCTCGCCAACTATCTGCTGACCTCGACCCGGATCATGTCAGCCGATCAGAACTGGCTCGGCAACCCCGGCCTGGCGATCAACGTCGCCGCCATCGTCGACATCTGGAAGACGACGCCCTTCATGGCGCTCATCCTCCTCGCCGGCTTGCAGACGATCCCCGGCGAGCTGTACGAAGCGGCCGCCATCGACGGCGCCAGCTTCCTTGACCGCTTGCTGCATATCACCCTGCCGATGATCGCCCCCGTGTTGCTCGTCGCCATGCTGCTGCGGACGCTCGATGCCTTCCGCGTCTTCGACGTAATCTACGTCATGACCGGCGGCGGTCCGGCCGATTCCACCGAAGTGCTCTCCACCCTGACCTACAAAGTCTTCTTCTCGGCGACGCAGTTTGGCTATGGCTCGGCCTTGGCGGTGGCGATGTTTGTCTCCGTCCTCCTGCTCAGCGCCGGCTTCCTCTTTTTCCTCCGCGATAAGCTGGAGGTCGGCTAAGGCATGGCATGGCAACCCAAACCGATACCCGATTGACATCGACCGCGAGGCCACGCCTCGTCCCGGCCCCGGCCGAGAGCGGCCGCGTGCGGAGCCGGCGCCGGACCAAGCGTCTACTCGGCTCCTGGCTCTTCTGGCTGGCGATCGGGCTGATCGTGATCTGGTCGGTTGGGCCGTTCTTGTGGGTGGTCATCACCTCGTTCAAGCTCGACCGCGACCTGGCGACCCTGCCGCCAATCTTGCCCTCCGAGCCGACCTGGAGTCATTATGTCAATATCGTCAGCGGCCGCCCCTTCTATCGATACATCCTCAACAGCCTGATCGTCTCGGTGGCGACCACGATCGTCTGCCTCTTGCTGGGCACCATTGCCGGTTATGCTCTCGGCCGGTTGACCTTTCCCGGCCGGGTGCCGATCCTGCTCGGCGTGCTCGCGGTCAGCATGTTCCCGCAAATCTCGGTCGTTGCCTCGATCTACACGATGCTGCAACAGCTCGGCCTGCTCAATACCTACGCCGGCCTGGTGATTCCCTACAACACCTTTGCCTTGCCGCTGGCGATCTGGATCCTGGCCAGCTTCTTTCGCGGCGTGCCGGCCGAGCTCGAACAGGCATCGCAAACGGACGGCAGCACCCGCCTCGGCGCCCTCGTTCGCGTCATCCTGCCCCTGTCCGCCCCGGGCCTCTTCACCACCGCCATTCTCGTCTTTATCACCGCCTGGAACGAGTTTCTCTTCGCCCTGACCTACACCTCGTCGATCGAGCACCAGACGATCCCGGTCGGGATCGCCCTGCTGCCGGCGATGTACGCCATCCCGTGGGGCGACATCGCGGCCGCCTCGGTCATCGTCACCATGCCGCTCGTCATCCTCGTCCTCATTTGCCAACGATGGATCGTGCGCGGCCTGACCGCCGGCGCCTTGAAGGGCTAGCCACGGATGCGCCGCGCTTATTGGCAGCGCCGGTATCTCGCCGCCCTGAACGCCGCCGAAGCGCGGGCCGCCGCCGCTGCCGCGGCACCGTCGCCCTGGCGCCTCGCCTTCGGCTTCACCAACAGCATCGATCGCATAGTCAGCCTGGATGGCCACACCTTGGGTTCGCTCGCTCGACGCGAAGGCGCCGGGCCCGACACTTCGCTCCGCGATCGGCCGCGAACGCCCGCCGAGCTGCTGTCCCGCTTGCTTGACTTCGTCCGCTCCGGTGAGGGCGGCGAAATCTGGATCGCCGACCCTCGGTTAGGGGATTGGATCAGCGCTCACTTCCGGGGACGATCACAGGTTGGCGGCACCGGCGTCCGCGGCGCAAATACCTTGGCCAGTCTGGGCTTTTCGACCATGCTGCACGTCACCACCCTCCCGGCCGAGCAGGCGGCGCTCATCGACAATTCGGGGCGCGTGGCGATCCCCCGCGCTAGCGGCCTGGAAACACCACGATCCGCGATGCGTCCCGAGGACCCGCTGATGGAGCACTTCATCTTCGAGTTTCAGGCGGGAATGACCGTGTCGCTCGCGACCGAGACCGTCGTCGCCCCGCGGGCCAACCGGGTCATCGTGGCGCTCGATCCGGTGAATTTTCGGCACCCCATCGATCCGCACTATATCGACGCCGTGGGCGACCCCGCACATCGCGTCCAATGGGCGCTCGTCTCTGGCTACAGCCAGGTCGCCGATGTCACAATGTGCAACGCCCGGATCGACGAAACAGTCACCGCCATCCGCCGGTGGCGACAGCGGGCAGCGGCCCCGCGGGTCCATCTCGAGCTGGCCGCGATGCCCGGCGCCAAAGTGCTGGCGACGGTCCTCGAACGGCTGGCTCCCGAGGTTGACTCGATCGGGTTGAACGCCGACGAGCTGTCGAGCATCCTGTCACTCAGGGATACTCGGACACCGGCGGGTGCCGAAGCAACCGTGAGCGTGCTGGCCGAGTTGCGTTCCCGGCTTCGCGTTCCCCGGCTAAGCCTGCACACCCAGCTCTATTGCCTGAGCTTGACGCCGGACGACCCAATCACCGAGCAGGATGCCCTCCTCTACGGCTCGCTGGTCAGCGGCACCTTTGCTCGCCGCGGGGATTTCCCGTCCCCGGCCGATCTGCGCCAGACGCTCGCGCCGGATGAATCTTGCGCGACCGGACTTGAATTTGAGCGGACACTCGCCAGTCATCAGAAATGGATCGACGGCGTGTCTCGCCAGGCGGACCTCTGGCTGGTCTTTATCCCCACGTTGGCGGTGTCGCACCCGGCGACGACCATCGGCCTCGGCGACAGTTTCACCGCCGGCGTGCTCGCGATGCTGTGATAATCGCGGCAACGACGTGCCGCGGTTCCCACGGGGACGGCGTTGGGCGTCGTCAGGCGACTCGCGCCTCGGTGAACCTGCGTTCAAACGGCAACACCTCGTCCACCGACAGGGCGCCGGGTCCGGTCATGGCGAGGCCGAGCGCCGAGGCGCCCAAGAGCAAGACGAGCTCGACGCCGTTGTTTGGGCTCACGAAAAACCCGTTCTGGAGATGGACGACGAAGAACGCGACCAGCATGTCGATCATCAGCAAGACGCCGAACACCCGTGTCAGCACGCCCAGGATCAGGGCCAGGCCACCGACCGTTTCCAGGACGCTGACAACCACCGCCGCCAGGGCCGGCGCCGGGATGCCCAGCGAACCAAAGAACCCCTCGACCCCGCCGATACCCATCTCAAACAACATTTGCTGCCCGTGCATGAAAAGGTCAGCCCAACCACGATCCGGATCAGGGCGATTCCGTACGGCCGTGATCCATACGCCAAGGTCGCGTTCGCGTTCATTGCTTTGCTTCCCCTTCACGAGTTGTCCGTCCCGACGGTTGCAAGACCGATAGCAAACTTGATACCTAGACTCCCGGTGACACGGCTGCCGAATCGAGCTCCTCCATCAGCCCGTCAAAATCGAGCGCCCGCGTATACATCGCGTTCGCCGCCGGCCACTCGTCGCGTGGCCGGTCCCAGGCCAGCTCGATGCCATTTCCGTCCGGATCGGCCAGGTAGATCGCTTCGTGCGCCCCGTGATCCGAGGCGCCGCCGATCGGCCAGCCCTGATCGACCAGCCGTTTGAAGGCAACCGCAAGGTCGCGGCGGGTCGGGTAGTTGATCGCGAAGTGGTACAGCCCGGTCGTCCTTGGCGCCGGCGGTGGCCCGTCCTTGCTCTCCCAGGTGTTCAGGCCGATATGATGGTGGTAGCCGCCCGCCGAGAGAAAGGCGGCGGTGTCGCCCATCCGCGCCTGCAGGTCGAAGCCGAGCAGGTCTCGATAGAAGGCGATCGCCCGGTCGAGGTCCGCGACTTTCAGGTGAATATGGCCGATCCGGGTGCCCGCCGGGGCCGAACGATGCGTCGTCATGACAGCCTCCGAGATGCAGTGCATCGAGATCGTACTGATAGCGCCGGCCCGAGTTGACCGCGGTGGCGAGGCTCGAGCCCAGCGGACGGGGCCCGCGCCAAACGAACGGCAAGGGCGAGCGTTCCGGCGGTCGCTTGGACGTATAATGGCCCTGATCCGGCCACGCTGCAAGTATGTACGTTCACTTGCCATGGCGCTTGCGACGTTGGCGTTGCGCCCGAATGCGACCGTGGTCCGGGAAGCCGTGGCTCATAGCATGCGTCTCCGGGTTGTGGGGCGGTCGCTACGGACGTTATCCCAACGCCTGAGGAGAGAGCATCTATGCCCAAGCCAAAGACCACCTACGCTAAAAAGAATCTCGCCAGCGTCAACCTGTCAGACAACGATCTATCCGGCGCCGATCTGTCCGAGACGACCCTCCGCCATGCGACGATGCGCAACACCAACCTGGACGATGCCGACCTGCACGGCGTTGATCTCACCCATGGCAACCTCACGGGCGCCTCGCTCAGTCATACCAATCTGGCCGGCGCCAATCTCGAGCATGCCGATCTTCGCCACACCAATCTGGCCGGAGCGAACCTCCAGAGCGCCCGGATGCAAGGAGCAAACCTGACCGGCGCCGATCTGACGGATTGTGACCTCGGAACGGCTGACCTTCGCGACTCGGACCCCAGCACCGCATCCTTCCCGCTGCCGCCAGGCGCCCTGACCGACGAGGAGCGACGCACCGAGATCGCCGCCGATGAGGAGAACCGGGGTCCGGCAGCTACGATCGGCCGCGGTCCATCGAAATGAGACGGGCGCCGGAGGAAGCGCCAGGTGAGCGGTTTAGACCGCGACCGGTCCGAACTGCGCTTCATGCAAGCGGCGATAGATCCCCTTGCCGGCGATCAACTCGTGGTGCCGGCCCTGCTCCGCCACGCCGTTCTCATCGACCACCACGATCCGGTCCGCGTTCTGGATCGTCGCCAGCCGGTGCGCGATCACCAGCGTCGTCCGGCCCACCGCCAACTCCGCCAGCGACTGCTGGATCGCCCGTTCCGTCTCGGTGTCGAGCGCCGAGGTCGCTTCGTCCAGGATCAGGATCGGCGGATACTTGAGGAACATGCGGGCGATCGCCAGCCGCTGCTTTTGCCCCCCGGAAAGCTTCACCCCGCGCTCGCCAATGAGCGTGTCGAGCCCGGCCGGCAGGCCGGCGATGACCTCATCGAGCTTCGCCCGTCGCGCCGCCTCGCGAATCTCGGCTTCACTCGCGTCGAGCCGCCCATAGGCGATATTCTCCCGGAACGTGCCGGCAAACAGGAAGACATCTTGCTGCACGATACCGATCTCGCGGCGCAGCGACGCGAGCGTGATCTGACGGATGTCAATGCCGTCAATCGTGATCCGGCCCGCGGTCACCTCGTAGAACCGGGGCAGGAGCGAGGAGATCGTCGTCTTGCCCTCCCCCGACGGACCAACAAAAGCCACCGTTTCCCCGGCCCTGATCCGCAAATTGAGCCCGTCCAAGACCCGCGTCTGTTCACCATAGCCGAAGCCGACGTCCTGGTACTCGATGTCGCCTCGCACATTCGCCACTTCGATCGCGTCCGGCGCGTCCACGATGTCCGGCTCAATGTCGAGCAGCTCGACATAGCGGCGGAAGCCGGCTATCCCCTTCGGATACGATTCCAGCACCGAGTTGATCTTTTCCACCGGCCGGAAGAAGACGGCCACCAGCAGCAGGAAGCCGACAAAGCCGCCAGTCGATAGCTCCCCGTGCAGCACAAAGTAGGCGCCGGCAATCATCACCACCAATTACGTTAACCGCATGCTCAGGTAGCTCAGCGACATGCTGGTGGCCATGATCCGATAGGCTTCCTTCTTCGTCTGCCGGTAGCGATCGTTGTCCAAGGCGAACAGCTCACGCTCGTGGTCCTCGTTGGCAAAGGCCTGAACGACCCGCATGCCGCCGACGTTGTCCTCGATCCGGGCGTTGAACTCCCCCACTCGGCTGAACAGGCTCCGCCAGGTGCGCGTCATCCGGCCCCCAAACCGGGTCGTGATCCAGCCGGTGACGGGCACGATGGCAGCGGTGATCAACGCCAGCTTCGGGTTCACCACGAACATCAGGCCGAACGCACCGATGAAGGTCATGACCGCGATGAAGACATCTTCCGGCCCGTGGTGGGCGACCTCTCCGATCTCCTCCAAATCCTTGGTGACCCTGGCGACCAGATGCCCCGTCTTCTGATTGTCGTAGAAGCGGAACGAGAGTTTTTGCAGATGGTCAAAGCTCTTGCGCCGCATCTCGGTCTCGATATTGATCCCGAGCACATGACCCCAGTAGGTCACGACCATCAGGAGCCCGGTGTTGAGCAGAAACAACGCCAGCAAGCCGGCGGCGGCGATTCCGATCAGGTTCCAATCCCGGCCGGGCAACAACCGGTCGATGAACACCTGGACCGCCATCGGAAACGCCAGCTCGAGCACGCCCGCCACCACCGCGCACGAGAAATCGAGCGCGAACAGGGCGCGATGGGGCCGGTAGTAGCCGAAGAACCGCTTCAAGAGGGACATCGTATCGCGGCGCGACGCCGGTGCTGAGCTGATCAACGATCTTGTTCCCAATGGGGTCCGATGCCGATTCCAGGTTCCAAAAAGCGAGGCATCCCCGCTGGCGGGGATGCCTCGTCAACGCTAGCCCACTCTACTCGACGTCCGCGAAAATGACGAGAGTCGCTGCCGCGCGGCCAATTCACCCGCTGAATTGAGTTGACATCGCCGCGGGCTGCATCTACGATAGACGAGGTATCTATACGTATTGATCTTGCCATTCGTGCCGGAGCCGAACGATGAAGGACGTACCTTCGTTTCGCGGGAAACGGCCGACCCAGGCCGATGTGGCCCGGCTGGCCGCCGTGTCGCAGCCCGTCGTCTCCTACGTCCTCAATACCGATGCCCTGGTTCCCGTGGCGCCTGAAACCCGCCGGCGCGTCCTCGCCGCGATCGCGCAACTCGGCTACGTGCCCGACCGCGCGGCCCGCAGCCTGCGCCTGCGCAAGACGTTCACCATCGCCGGCATCATTCCCGATATCACCAATGCCTTCTACCCTGCCTTCGAGCGGGGTATTCAGGATGTCGCCGAAAGCCACGGCTATGACGTGATCGTCTATAACACGGACGGTGAGGCCGAGAAGGAGGCCCGCTGCTTGAGCTCGGCCCAAGGTCGCGTCGATGGCATTATCGCCGTCTTCTTCCATATGACCGCGAACGACTTGCGGCCGCTCTTGGAGCGGCAGGTCGCGGTGGTCCGGTTGGAGGCAACCCGGCAAGAGACCGGCCCCCTGCCGCTCGATAACCTCTACGTCGACAACGTGGCCGCCGCCCGCGACGCCGTCGTTCACCTCATCGGTCGCGGCCACCGCCGGATCGCCATGATCGTCGGCCACGGCGGACCGCGTCGGCCCCGAATCCGCGGGTACCAGGCCGCCCTCAGGGAGCATCGCATCGCGTTCGATCCGTCCCTCCTGCGCGAAACCGAGTTCGTAGAGAGTGGCGGTTACGAGGCGATGCGAGAGCTCCTCTGGCGGTCACCCCGGCCCACCGCCGTCTTCGCCGCCAACGACCTGCTCGCGATGGGCGCCCTGATCGCGTTGCGGGAGTCGGGATTGCGCGTCCCCGCCGACGTCGCCGTAGTCGGGTTCGACGATATCCCGGCCGCTCGGCTGGTCGATCCTCCGTTAACCACCGTCGCCCAATTTCCGCGGCGGCTCGGCCAGCGAGCCGCTGAATTGCTCTTTGAACGGCTCACGGGCAACGCCCCCGAAGGCGGCCGCCGCGAAGCATGTCCGTATGAGCTCGTCATTCGGGCGTCGGCATGACAGGGACGCGCTGACGCTGGTGCGATCGCGGCATGTAGCAGAGTGGGAGGTGCAAAACGACAACAGGTGCTTTACTGACGTGACGTGAGATGTGCCAACGACCCTCGGCATTGGCCCAGATTCCCAACGAGAGTGATAGCGTCTCATCAAGGAGGAACAGTGAAGATGGCGAAGCGCGCGGGACCCCAACAGTTGGCCGCCGTGCTGGTGTTCGTGCTGCTGGTGCCGGTGGCGGCGATCAGCGGCGGCTCCCTGGCCACCAGGGCCCAAGATAAGTCCACGATCACGATGTGGCTCGATTCCACCAGTGGCTCGGAAACCGCCGAATGCCGCATCGCCGCCGCCGTGGACCCATTCAACGCCCAAAGCGACTCCGTCATGGTGGAGCCGCGGCTGCAACCGAATCGCTGGCAAGCGACACAGACGGCGCTGGCCGCCGGCGAGGGGCCGGACGTGGTCTACACGCCGGGACCCGCCTTCGCCACGCAGGTGACGGAGGCCGGTCAATTCCTGCCGCTCGACGCCTACGCCGAGCAGTACGGTTGGAACGAGCGATTCGCCCCCTGGGCCCTCGATCTGGGCAAGAGCGACGGGGTGCTGTACAACATCCCGAACCAGGTGGAAACGCTGGCCCTGTTCTACAACCAGACGTTGTTTGAGGAGAATGGCTGGCAACCACCCACGACCATCGATGAATTGGCTGCTCTGTCCGAGGAGATCGCGGCCGCCGGGATCATCCCGTTTGCCCATGCCAATCAGGAGTTCCGGGACGCCAACGAATGGTTCATCGGCGAATATCTCAACCATGTCGCCGGCCCCGAAAACGTGTATGCCGCGCTCACCGGCGAGAAGCCATGGACCGATCCCGAGTTCGTTGACGCGATCAGCGCGCTCAATGAGGCGCAACAGAACGGCTGGTTCATGGGCGGCGTCGACCGCTACTACACGACGACGTTCGCCGATGCCAACGCCGCCCTCGCGGCCGGCGAGGCGGCGATGAAGATCGAGGGCTCGTGGACCGTTGCCGATCTCAACACCTTCTTCGGTGAGAGCGGCAGCGAGTGGGGTTGGGTGCCCATGCCGTCGACGTCCGGCGACGCCATCTACGATCTCGGCATCGGCTCAACGGTGTCCATCAACGCCAACGCCGAAAATCCAGACGCCGTCGCCGAGTTCATCGATTACCTGTTCACGCCGGAGACCCAGGCCCGGCTTGTCGTCGAATGTGGCGACTCACCGGCCTCGGTCCCGCTGGAAGAGGACGCGCTGGCGGGAATCGATCCCCAATACGCGGAAATCCTGGTCGCCCAGAACGAGGCCTCCGCGGCTGGCGGGTACGGCTACACGGTCTGGACCTTCTTCCCGCCCGAAACGAGGACGCATATGATCGAGAACATCGAGCGGCTGTGGAGCGGCGGCATGACGGTCGAGGAGTACCTGCAAGATGTGCAGACGACCTTCGACCAAGAGGTGGCGGACGGAGCGGTGCCGCCCATTCCCAACCGCTCGCTGACAGGCTAACCGAAGCGGCTCGCGATTTCTGGGGGCTGGCGCTCCGATCGGGTGCCGGGAAGAACGGACAACCGTGGGGCCGGACCAAGGTCCCGGCCCCACGGTCGCCACGGGGAAGAAAGCGACGTGCGTGATACCGCGGTCCAGACCCACCCCAGCTTGGCCCTCCACCGGCCCCGGTGGAGCAGGGCTCGCCTGCGCCGGCACGCCGTCCCCTGGCTCTTCGTCCTGCCGATCCTGCTGATCAACCTGTTGGTGGTGCTCGGCCCGGCGGTGGCGGCGGTCTATTACTCGATGACCGACTGGAGCGGGATCGGCGCCGCCGACTTCGTTGGGTTGGCAAACTACCAGGAGCTCTTCTTCGAGGACCCATCGTTCCTGAGCGCCTTTGTCCACAACGTCGTCTGGTTGGCCATGTTCCTCACCGTGCCGATCGCGATGGGGCTCATCGCCGCCAGCCTGCTGGCGCCGATTCGGCGCGGCGCCCTCTTCTTTCGCTTGGCCCTGTTCATCCCCTATGTGCTGCCGAGCGTCGTCGTCGCCCATCTGTGGAGCTCGCTGATCCACCCTGATCGCGGGGTCGTCGGTTGGTTGAACGAGCGGGGCGTGCCCGGCACCGACATCGCCCTCCTCGGGCGTGAGTCAACGGTCTTGCCCACGATCGCCTTCATCGACAATTGGCGGTGGTGGGGCTTCCTGATGGTGCTCTTCCTGGCGGGGATGCAAAACATCCCGCCCGATCTCTTCGAGGCGGCCCGGCTCGACGGCGCCAACCGGTGGCAGGAGTTCCGGGACGTCACCCTGCCAGGGATTCGCCCCGTGCTCGTCTTCATGATCCTGATGACGAGTATTTGGTCATTCCTCACGTTCGACTTTATCTGGATCATCACCCAGGGCGGCCCGGCCGGCGCCTCCGAAGTACTCTCGATCCTCGTCTTCAAGAACGCCTTCCAGAACTTCGAGGCCGGGTACGCCGCGGCCATCGGCATCACCATGAGCCTCTTCGTCGGGGTCGTGATCTCGATCTTCGTGGTGCTGCGACGACGGGGGTGGGAGATATGAATCGCCCCTTCGGCCGGGGTCGTGACCTCAGCTTGACGCCAAATTACGTCGTCCTCGTTGCGCTCCTTATCTTCTCCCTCGGCCCGCTCGCGATCATGGTCCTCAATTCCGTCAAGAGTCGCGCCGAGATTGGGGAGAATCCGCTCGGACTCCCCAATGACTTCGAGTGGTCCAACTATGCGCGGGCGTGGGAGGTCGGCAACTTCTCGACCACGATGGTCAATAGCGGCCTCCTCGTCGCCGGCTCGGTCGTCGGCGTCCTCGTGCTCGGCGGCATGGCCGCCTATAGTCTCGCCAAGTTGAATCTCTCGGGTGCCGGCGCCCTCATGCTCTTCCTGCTGGTGATCTCCAGCCTGCCGATCCATTTGTTTCTGGTGCCGCTGTTCGTCTTGTGGCGGGAGATCGGCTTGCTCAACAGCTTCGTCGGCCTCGTCATCATCTATATCGCGCTCAATGCCCCGCTGGGGATCTTTCTGCTGCGATCCTATATGCTCCAACTGCCGCGCGATTTCGAGGATGCGGCTCGGGTCGATGGCGCCGGGGAGTGGCAAATTTTCGCCCGTATCGTCGTTCCCCTGTCCTGGCCCGGGTTCTTGACCGTCGGCTTGGTCGTCGCCCTGGCGGTCTGGAACGAGTTTCTCCTAGCGACCGTGTTCTTGCAGGATGAGAGCAAGTTCACGGTGATCACCAGCTATCAGAACTTCGCGACCCGGTTCAGCCGGGATTGGAGCCTGACCAGCGCCGCCGCCGTGATGATGATCCTCCCCATCCTCGTGATCTTCCTCATCTTCCAGCGACGATTCATCGAGGGCATGACCCAAGGCGGTATGAAAGGCTGACCTGACGCCGCGAAACGGTTCTCCCGCATCGGGCCGCGAGCCAGAGGAGTGATGACCAAGGTGGGCCAGGGCAGTCTGGAGAGCAAGGTGCGCGGGGCGCTCTATGGCGGAGCGATTGGAGACGCCCTCGGGTCTCCCGCCGAAGGCAAAGCTCCGGCCGAAATCCAGGAGCGGTACGGCTGGATCGGCGATTTCGTCGAGCCCTGGGCGGGACCGTCCGTGATCGGCAAAGGGGACGGGCGGTTTTCGGACGATACGCACATGACCGCGCTGCTCAGCCAAATCTACATCGAAGCGGACGATCATCTCGACATCTTCCGCTTCGCCCGCGAGATCGTCGCCAAGATCGCCGACGAGCCGCGCTGGGTGGCCGAACGGGGCCAGGAGATGCCGCTGATCGACCGGCTCTTCTACCCCGAAAAGTGGCTGCTGATGCGGCTCCGCCTGGCCAACGCCGACCCCCGGCTGGGCGGGGTCGGCAACATGGTCAATTGCGGCGCCGCCATGTACGCGGCGCCGGTCGGCATAGTCAATGCCGGCGATCCGATGAACGCCTACCGGGAGGCGATCGAGATCTTCAGCGCCCACCAGTGGAGCTACGGCCTGGAAGCGGCCGGCGTGCTGGCGGCGTGTGTGGCCGAAGCCTTCAACCCGCGGGCCACCGTGGAGTCGGTCGTCGCCACGGCGACCGGCCTGGCGAAAGAAGGCACGCGAACAGCCATTACCGCCGTCGTCGAGCGGGCGCGAAACATCGCCGACGGAAGCGATGCAATCTCGTCGTTGCGCGAGGCGATGCGACCGTACGATGGCGCACCCGAGAAGATTCGCGACCGTGGTAACGGCACCGACGACTGGACACCGAGCCGGCTGCGCGCCATCGAAGAGCTGCCCATCGCCCTTGGCTTTCTGATCGTCGCCGACGGCGATTTCGAGTCGGCCGTTCTCGGCGCTGTCAATTATGGACGGGATAGCGACTCCACCGCCGGCATGGTAGGCGCGATCGCCGGCGCGATGCACGGCGTCGAAACGATTCGCCCCGCCTGGATCCATCGCATCAAGTCCGCCAATCGACTCGATGTCGACCCCCTGGCCCACGATCTCGCGGCCCTGACGAGACGGCTCCAGCAGCGCCGCCTGGCGAGGGATCAGGCTCACGCGCGGCTGTTTGCGGTCCTTTCCGCCAGCGACTAGAACGCGGAATTCACCCGAGTTGGCATGGTCGCTGCCGTCGCTCGGTGTCAGTCACCGAGGGGGTACCCGGAGGGACTTCGTGGTGCTCAGCGCGGATTTCAGTGGCCCAGCGGGCACCAGCGACCGCCAAGGCGGCGATCGCTTTGAGAGTTCTCTAACCGAGTCGAAGGAGGTTTCCATGTCCTTGCCCAGCGACTACGCGGAGCGCGTCTACGCTGGCGTCCTCGGCAAGATCATTGGTGTCTACCTCGGCCGCCCGGTCGAGAGCCGGCCGTACGAATGGATCACGACCGAGATCGGCCTGATCGATCGCTACATGCCCGAGATCAAGGGCGGACTGCTGGTGGTGACCGACGACGATATCTCCGGCACCTTCACCTTCCTCCGCGCCCTGGCGGATCACGGCTACAACCGGGATATTTCCCCGGCTCAGATCGGGCAGAGCTGGCTCAACTACATCGTCGAAGGCCGAACCATCCTCTGGTGGGGGGGCTTGGGCAATTCGACCGAGCACACCGCCTATCTCCGGCTGAAGGATGGCATTCCCGCTCCCCAAAGCGGCTCCAGCGCGCTCAACGGCACCATGCTCGCCGAGCAGATCGGGGCCCAGATC
>JACCYK010000543.1 GCA_013696525.1 Chloroflexia bacterium | reverse complement strand
CCTGGCGACCGACGGAGAGGACGGGCCAACCGGCGTCGCGGGCGCGATCGCCTCGGGCGCGACCGGGTCCAAAGCTCGGGCCACGGGTGTCGACCCCGAAGCGGCCCTGGCAAACAATGACAGCCTGCGGGTGTTTGAGGCCGCCGGCGGGATCGTGCGACCCGGTCCAACGGGAACAAACGTGAACGATCTCTACTTGGCGATCCGGATCGTATCCCCGTAGCGAATCCAGGCCGCATGGGGCGATCGCGATACCCTGCTATAGTCCGCGTCACCGGTGTGGCACGGCTTGAGGAGGAAGAACGGATGCGCGGGGCGGAGGCACTGGTCGAGGTTCTGGCCGAGAGCGGGGTCCAGCACATCTTTGGTCTGCCGGGTGACACCGGCGTCAGCTTCTACGACGCGCTCTACGACAACCGGCATCGGATCACCCATATCATGACCCGTGACGAGCGGTCAGCCTCGTTCATGGCCGACGTCTACGCCCGCGTTACCGGGAAGATTGGGGTTTGCGAAGGTCCGAGCGGCGGTGGCGCCACCTATATCCTGCCCGGCGTGGCGGAAGCGCAGGGATCGGCGATCCCGCTGATCTGCCTGACGTCGGACACGCCGATCGGCCAGCAGGACAAGGGCGTGCTGACCGAGCTCGATCAGGAGAGCCTGTTTCGGCCGGTCACCAAGTGGAACCGGCGGGTCAGCTCGGCCGAAACCATGGCCGACGCGGTCCGCCGGGCGGTTCGGATGGCGACCAGCGGCCGCCCCGGCGCAACCCATCTCGCACTGCCGGCCGATACGCTTGAAGGCGCGACGCCGGCCGCATCGGTGTACGGCATTCCGGATTTCGCGCGGGCGCCAGCGATGCGCACCCGCCCCGACCCCGAGTTGGTCCAGCGCGCGGCCGACGCCCTGGCCGCCGCCAAGCGGCCAGTGATCGTGGCCGGCGGCGGGGTGGTCACCTCCGGCGCCTGGGATGCGCTCACCACGCTGGCCGAATCGCTTCATATTCCGGTCGCAACCTCGATCAACGGCAAAGGCAGCATCGCCGAAACCAGCCCGGTCGCGATCGGGCTGGTTGGCGGCAACGGCGCTCGACCGTACGCCAACGCGTGTCTGGCCAGCTCCGATCTCGTGCTGTTCATCGGCACCCGGACCGAGTCGACGACGACGAGCCACTGGACATTGCCCGATCCGGTCCATGGTCCCGACGTGATCCACATTGATGTTGAGCCGTGGGTGATTGGAAACAGCTATCGGCTCGTGGTCGGGATGGCCGGGGACGCCCGCCTAGCCCTCGAAGATGTGCTCATCGCTGTTGCACATCCAACTCGCGTTCGGCACGCCAACCGGGAGCGGATTTCGGCCCTGCTGGGGGAGCGTGACCGCTACTGGGCCGATGTCGATCGCCAGGCCGCGATCACGAGCACACCGATAAAACCGGCGCGGCTGATTCGCGCCCTGCGCGACCAACTCGCCGACGACGCGATTATCGTCGCCGATCCCGGAACCCCAACCCCGTATCTCGGCGCCCATTACGAGCTGCGACGTCCCGGCCGGACGACGGTCATCCCCCGCGCCCATGGCGGCCTGGGCTACGCCATTCCCGGCGTCGTCGGCGCGGCCTATGCCGCGGACGGCCGGCGGGTGGTGGCGGTGACCGCCGATGGCAGTTTTGGCATGTCGTGTGGTGAGCTGGAGACGATCACGCGCTACAACTTGCCGGCGGTCATCATTCAATGCTCTAACGGCGCCTTTGGCTGGATCAAGGAGCTGCAGCACCTCTACCACCAGGATCGATACTTCAGCGTCGACTTCAACCCCGTCGATTACGCCGCGATCGCCCGCGGGTTTGGTTTCCGCGCCCGCCAGGTGACTGACCCCGCCGACGTGGACGACGCGATTCGGGTCGCCCTCAACGATGGCGGGCCATACTTCCTCGATGTCGTGACCGAATCACCCATCACTGAAACCCCTCCGGTCGCGGCGTGGCAGGCGGCCGGGGCCAGGCGTACCTCGAGTGATCTGGTCGGCGCCGCGGTCAGCGACGAGTAGCGCGACGGGCCGGGGCTTCCATTCCGGCCCGGATTGTGCTATTCACGAGCAACGTCCCAGACCCGCCAGGGCCGCTCCAGTCACACGAAAGCGGGAGGTGAACGCCGTGGACGTCGCCACATTCGTTGACCACGCACCGATGCAGGATCGAGATCTCCTGCTCCGGCTCAGCATGTATTTCGACGCGGTCGACTTGCGCCTGCGGCAGGGCCAGGGGTGGTTCATCTTCAACGCCCGCGGTGGACGATCGCGGCGGATCTCGACGTTTATCCAGCTACGGCTCGCCGAGCATACCCCACCCGTGTCGCACTATCTCATGCCGTGGCGGGATTTTGCCCTGAGCGCCTTTGTCACCCAAGAAGCGCTGCCGGTCCTCGCGCCGGACGTCGCGGCCGACGCCCGGATCCGCGAAGAGTTTGACCTGGCGGCGCGGATCACGAGCCAGACCTGGACGCAGATGCTGAGTACCGATTTGCTGGTGCTCGTCGGCCTTAAACCGTCGAATCGCCACGAGGCCGAGTTGCTCGACCGCACGCTGACCAGCCGTCACGACCAACGCCTGGCGACCATTTTGCTCGCCCCGGACATGCCGCAAGAGCTCGCGGCGGAGCTTCAGACGGCGGACCCGGCGGCGCAGTATTGGGATCGCATTTTCCAGCGAATGTACGACACCAGCCTGGTCGCCTTGTGAGCCGGGCCGCGTTACGCTGAACGGTTCCAGACGAGGTCAGCCACGTCCTCGAGCATCGAGCGCGTCTCCTGGTCAGGGCAGATCCGGACGTGGGCCTTCGCTCGCTCCGTCAATTCCACCGCGTAGGCGGTCGTCTCCGCCAAGGCGGACGATGCTCGAATCTCGTGCACGACCTCATCGATCGCCTCGGCGCTCTCGTTCTCGCCTTGCACCACCGCTCGCAGCCGGGCGGCGGCGGCGGAGCGCTCATCGAGCCGCGCCGCGTAGATCATCGTCGGTAGCGTCACCGTCCCCTGGCGGAGGTCGTTCCCCGCTGGTTTGCCGAGGTCGTCCGTCGCCTCACGCAGGTCGAGGATATCGTCGATGACTTGAAAGGCGAGGCCAATATCCGAGCCGTAGGCCCGCAACGCCGCGATATGGGACTCCGGCGCGTGGCTCAGCAAGGCGCCCATTTCGGCGGCGCCAGCGAAGAGCGACGCGGTCTTTCCATAGATCCGGCGCTCATAGTCGCCACGAGACTGATCGAGCCGGTGGGCATCAAATATTTCGCGAAGTTGACCATCGCAAATATCGGCCAGGGTGGAGGCAAAGATGGTGACGGCGCGCGGGCTTTGGGTCGCCGCGGCAAGCATCGCCGATTGGGCAAAGAGATAGTCGCCCAGCAAGATGACCGACCCGGCGGTGAGCATCGAGTTGAGCGTGGGCCGGCCACGCCGGAGCGAGGAGCGATCGACCGTGTCATCATGCACCAACGACGCCGTGTGGAGGAGCTCGATGCCGGCGGCGGCGGCGGTAAGCACGTCGGGATCCGGCGCGTAGGCGCGGCCGGCCAAGAGCAGGACGAGCGGTCGGAGACGCTTGCCGCCGGCGCGAACCAACTCCAGGACCAATGACGACACGACCGGGAAGTCGACCGTCGCCGCTTGCTCGACCCGGCGCTCAACCCGCAACAGATCGGGCCGCATCGTGGTAAAAACGTCGCGAGTGCGTAACCGCACGAGCCCACCTTGATCCGCGATAACCGAGCACTGGACCATCTGCCAAGCGTAGATTGTGAAAAACGGAACACAATCGCGGCGATTATGGTTGGCGTGCGATGCCGTGTCAACGATGGCCAGATAGCCATGCCGCTGGCCATGCCGCTCGGGCAGTGTGCTACACTCGACTACCGCGTAAGTCCCCGCCGCTCGTGTTCTCGCGTTCCTACTCGGGTCGGGCGCGCGAGTGGACGTTGACGAGGCCGCCAATGAATCGTTCCGGTGCCATGCATGCGGTGCACGAGGCGGGCGTGACCGCGTTGGGGCGGTTCGAAATGGACCTCGGGGAGTTGAGCTTGATCCACGCCGGACATTGCTAACATGCGACTCTCGTCATCGTCGCCACGAAGCCGGCTGTCGGCCGGGCGACTCAAGGTTCCGGCCGCGTCTCGGTCACGGGCTGCTGGTCGGTCGTGGCGCGGTCTCAGTTGGGTTGCCAGCGTCATCCTGTTCGCCGTTCCGGTCCTGTTGGCGGCCGCCACTTTCGTCCTGTCCCGCACGCCATCGACCCAGGCGATCGCGGTGACCGTTCTCGATCAGTACACGCAAGCTCCGATCGTGAACGCGGACGTTGTCGCGGGTGAGCAACTGATCCAATCGAACGCCGACGGTCAGGCCGAACTCCAAATCGGAGATGAGCCGTTGGCGGTCTCGGTCAGCGCGCCGGGATATGGCGTCGCCGCGGGTCAGCTTGATCGGAGCTCCGGTAGCCAAAGCGTGACCCTGCGGCCGACGACCGTGCGGGGTCTGGTGACCGAAACCGGTACCGGCAGACCCATCGCCAATGTGACGGTCTCGATGGTCACCGAGGCTGGGGTGCGGGAGGTCGTGACCACCGGCGAGGATGGCAGCTACCAGCTCGCGAATGTGCCGTCGGGGGCACGGTTGGTCGTTGAGACCAGCGATCATGGCACGGAAGAACGGCCGATCGGCCACCAGCAGATCGACTGGAGCCTGAGCCGCGCGGTTGTCACCGGCATCGTTCGTGACGAATCGGGCGCCGCGATCGCCGGCGCCATGGTCAGCACGCCCGACGGCACGGCGTCCACCGAAACGGACGCCGAGGGCGCCTACCGGCTCAACAACCTGGGGACGGCGTCCGAGGTGTTGGTCAGGGCGCCCGGGTACGTCGATCAGCAAGCCGCCATTTCGGAGACCTTCCAGGTTGATGCCGCGATGGAGATCGAGCGGATCAACGCGGTCTATGCCAACTTCAGCACGCTGGTCGATCCGGAGCGATTCAACGTGCTGGTGGAGATCGCCGAAACGACCGAGGTCAACGCGATCGTGATCGATGTCAAGCAGGATACGATCTACTACGATACGCAAGTCCCATTCTTTCGCGATATCCCCGACCTGGTGATCCCGGTGATCGACCCCGTCGCCTTGAACGCCGAGCTCCACGCGAAGGGCATCTACACGATCGCCCGCGTCGTGGTGTTCAAGGATCCGGTGGTGGCCGAGGCGCGGCCGGATCTCTCGGTCTTGGACGAGGTGAACGGCGGCCTCTGGCGGGACATGAATGGGTCGGCTTGGGTCAACGCCTTCTACGAGGAGCTCTGGGCGGCCAATGCCGATCTGGCGGTCGAGCTGGCTAACTTGGGATTCGATGAAATCCAGTACGATTACATCCGCTTTCCCTCCGATGGTGACCTGCGCACGTCCGACTTCGGCCGCGACTACACGGAGGAAGCGCGGCGGGCGGCGATTACCGGCGCGGTGCGGATGGCGTATGAGCGGTTGCGGCCGACGGGCGCCAAGTTGTCGATCGACTTGTTCCCAATTGTCGTGCTCTTTGCCAACGACCAGGGCATCGGCCAGACCCTGCAGGACCTTGCGCCGTACGCCGACTACGTCTCCCTGATGATCTATCCATCCCACTACGAGCTCGGAAACATCCCGGTCGACGGGCACCCCAATGACTTCCCGCGAGAGACCGTCGCCTATACGCTTGAACAAGCGGAAGAGCTTGTTCCCGGCACAAAACTGAAGATGCGGCCTTGGCTGCAGGATTTCGACTATCCCGTCGAGGGCTTCATGGAGTACGGACCGGACGAGGTTCGGGCCCAGATCGAGGCGACGGAAGCGGCCGGGGCCAGTGGCTGGCTCTTGTGGAACGCGGCCGGGAGGTTTCAGGTCGAAGCCCTCGCCCCGCGCGAGTAACCGGTGGCCGGCGAATCGCTGGAATCCCCTCCCGCACGACGCGCGGTCCCCCGTCCGGCGGCGCGTTCACCACATGCTCCCCGGCATGCCGCTGTCACTTCTCATTCGACCCACGGACAGGTGCGACGGTCACGGCTACCAGTCGCCTTGTGGGCGATGCGTCCGTTGCACTGGACGAAGAACGGGGTCCTGTTCGCGGCGCTGGTCTTCGACCATCGGCTGTTCGAGCTCGACCCATTGGTTCGGACCGTCGTTGCCGTCATCGTCTTCTGCGCGCTGAGCAGCGGCATCTATCTCTTCAACGACGTTCGAGATGCCGAACGCGACCGCCTGCATCCCATAAAGCGACAGCGCGCGGTCGCCGCCGGCACGCTATCGCGGGCGACCGCCCTGGCAATGGCGGCTGCTCTGATCGGCGCCGGCTTGGTTGTCGCCTATGTAGTCCGGCCCGAGTTCCTGTTTGTCGCCGCCTCGTACGTCGGATTGATGGTCCTGTATTCTCTTTCGCTCAAACAGTGGGTGTTGGTCGATGTGCTCGCGATTGCCGCCGGGTTCGTCCTCCGGGCAGCGGCCGGGGCGGTCGCGATCGGGGTTGAGATCTCTCCCTGGTTGCTCGTCTGCACCATGCTCCTCGCCCTTCTGTTGGGCTTTGGCAAGCGCCGGCACGAGCTGCTGACGTTGCGCGGCCGAGCCGCACGGCACCGGGCAAACCTCGGCGCGTACACCGCGCGCCTGCTCGACCAGCTCATCGGCACCTAATTTTTTTATTAATTGTTTTCCTACGAGATCTACACCTTTGACGCCGCCTCGGTGCCCAGGAACCACTCGATGATGTTGACGATCCCGTTCGTGGTCTACGCCGTGTTCCGATACCTCCACCTGGTCTACGCGCGGCGTCTCGGCGGCAGCCCGGAAATCCTGTTGGTTCGCGACCGGCCGCTGTTGGCCTCAATTCTGCTCTGGGGCGTCGGTAGCGTGCTGATCCTGTATATCTGGGCGTAAGCTCACCGGCGGGGTGTTCGCACTCTAGTCCGGTCTTATACGGACCGTAGCAAGTTCCCGTTGCGCGATGTATAATGAATTCATCCGGCGCGGGCACTAGCGGTCGCGTCGTTCATTCGCTCCCATCCTCGCGCCGGCAGCCGGCGAGCCAGGTCAGGCAAGGAGTCGCTATGTACGTTATTCGACGGGCCCGCTCTCGGGATCCGGAACGGTTGCAGCAAGAAATGGAAGCGGTCTTTCGGACGCTGATGCCGGGTGGACCCGCCGTCGCCGGCGGCCAACCGAGCCCATGGCGCCCCGCCACCGAAGTTTATGAAACGCGTGAAGCCCTGGTCGTGCGGGCCGAGATCGCCGGTATGGATGAAGGGCAATTGTCCGTCGATATCGACGGCGACATGTTGGTCATCCGGGGTGAACGCCCCGACCGGTGCCCAGATGGACGCCGGTCGTACCATGAAGCACGGATTCCCTATGGTGCGTTTCGGGCCGATATTTATATTCCATTCCCTGTAGACGCGGATCAGACCGTGGCCGAGTACGAGAATGGATTTCTTCGCATCGTCCTTCCACGCGGCGTCGCCCGCACGATCGTGCCACGGCAAGTCGGCGCCGCGTCCGTGAACCGGCAAGGAGCACAGTAACCAATGACAGATCGCGACAATGATGAAACCCAAGCAACGGCGAGCGCGGAGCCAGTCTCGGCCGGCGAGCGTCAGCCGGAAGCGGACCACGAGGACGCCGCGGGAGTGGCCCCTGGCGCCGTCGCCGGCGAGCCCGCGGACCCGGTCGCCGTGGCGACCGTGATTGACGTCGTGAGTGAAGCCCCCGTTGAAGCCGGCGCCGTTGAAGAGCCGGCGGCGGACACCAGCCTGACGTTGCCAATCCTGCCGCTCCGGGGGACAGTGGTCTTCCCGCTGACCGTGGTGCCGCTGGCTGCCGCCCAGCCGCGGTCGCTTCGACTCATCGACCAGGTGATGTCGGGCGACCGGACCGTCGCCCTCGTCATGCAGAAGGACGCCGACTAAGAAGGCGCCGGTCCCGATGACGTCTACCCGATCGGCACGATCGCCACCATCCACCAAATGATGCGGGTGCCGGATGGCAGCGTTCGATTGGCCGTTCAGGGCCTCGAGCGGATGCGGATCCTGGAGTTCATCGAAGAGGAGCCCTTCTTGATCGCGCGGGTCGAGCGCGCCCCGGAGCTGGCCGAAGAGAGCGTCGAGGTCCAGGCGCTGACACGAAACACCTTGGAGCTGTTCCAGCGACTGGTGTCGTTGGTGTCGCACTTGCCGGACGAGCTGGTGACCGCGGCGCTCAACGTCGATGATCCCCGGCACCTGGTGTACCTGGTGGCGACCAACCTCCGGATGGATCCGGAAGAGCGACAGCATCTACTCGAGCTCGACTCGATCCAGGACAAGTTGGGTGCTCTTAACGCCTTCATCGCCAAGGAGCTCGAGGTGCTCGAGCTCGGCAAGAAGATCCAGACCGACGTTCAGGAGGAGCTGGGTAAGAGCCAGCGCGAGTACTATCTGCGCGAGCAGATGAAGGCCATTCAGCGCGAGCTGGGCGAGGGCTCCGAGACTGAAGCGGAGGCGACCGAGCTCCGGCAGAAGATCGA
>JACCYK010000527.1 GCA_013696525.1 Chloroflexia bacterium | reverse complement strand
TTTGAGCCCGATGACGCCGCATTCGGCCAGCTCGGATAGACGGTCGAGATTGCCGGGGACCAACCCGCCCCACAGCGCGAAGTCGGTGATCGCGGCGGCCCCGGCGGCGGCGAGCTTGCGGCCGAAGCTGGCGGCATCGAGCGTTGGTGGGTGGGCATTGAGCGGCATGTCGAAACAGGTGGTGCCGCCGCCGGCGGCGACGGCCCGGGTCCCGGTCGCCCCGCCTTCCCAAGCGGCCCGTCCCGGCTCGTTGAAATGAACATGAGCGTCGATCCCGCCGGACAAGAGATGCAATCCCCTGGCGTCGATCTCCTCCCGGCCGGCGCCGTCAAGCTCCGGGCCGATCGCGGCGATGCGGCCATCGGCGATTGCTACATCGGCCGGCTCGATTGACCGCTCGGTGACGACTATCCCGTTGCGGATGATGAGATCATAGTTCGTCATTGCCTGGCTCCAGTCGCGACTGATAGGGCGCGTCCGCCGGCGCCAGGAGCGGAACGGGTACCGCGATTCGCTGCACGATCCGCTGAAACTCTCGACAGTGCGTGAAATCCGCGATGGGGCAATCCAAAATATGCTCGACCATCACTTTGGCGGCTTGCGCCTCAGCGATCCGACGCTCAAGCGCCGCGTGATGCCGTTCGACCAGCGCCCGGCGCGTTACCAGGTCGGGCGCATCGAGGATTTCCCGGAGCTCCGCGAGACCGAAGCCAGCTTCTTTACCCTGCACGATCATGGCGATTCGAGTGATGTGTTCTGGATGATAGCGACGCCGGCCATTCACCCTGGCGGCGGGCGTCACTAACCCGACCGCTTCCCAATGCCGAATAACGTGCGTGGCGAGGCCAAATAGGGCCGCCAGCTCGCCAATCGTCAACGCTTCGCTCGCCGGGCTTCTCTCCATTTTCATCGTCGAAATTCAAAACCTCTTGACTTCATGTTAACGTCAACTTGTAGAGTAGTCCCCCGGTCGATCAGTGTCAAGCGCCGGGGCCACGCCCTGGCCGAGAAAGGACCATTTGGATGTACGACGTGATTATTGTTGGCGGTGGCCCCGCCGGGCTGTCTGCCGCCATCACCATGGGCCGGGGGTTGCGGCCCACACTCCTGCTCGACGCGGGCGAGCCACGCAACGCCAATGCCGCGGCGATGCACAATTTCATCTCACGCGACGGGTTCCCGCCGGCGGAGCTGCGGCGGCTCGCTCGCGAGGAGATCTCCCGGTATCCGACTGTCGAGGTCCGCGACCAGGCAGTCGTTGGCGCCGAGTCACGACCGGATGGCGCGTTTGAGGTGCGGCTGGCCGATGGTCGTGTGGAGCGGGCGCGACGGATGCTGCTCGCCACCGGGCTGGTTGATGAGCTGCCGTCGATCCTGGGCTTGGCGCCGATGTGGGGGCGAAGTGTGCTGCACTGCCCGTATTGCCATGGGTTCGAAGTCCGCAACACGTTGCTGGCGGTGCTCGGAGCCACTCCACACGCCGTGAACCTCGCCCTCCACCTGAAGCGGTTCAGCGACGATGTCGTCCTCTGCACGAATGGCCCGGCCGACCTCGACGTTGAAACACGAGCTCTCCTCGACGAGCAGGGCGTGGCCGTGCGTCAGGAACCGGTCGTTCGCCTTGAGGGACGGGACGGCGATCTCGAGCGCATCGTCTTTGCGGCAGGAGAGCCGTTGCTCCGGCAGGCGATGTTCTGTTTCTCCCAACCCCGGCAAGGCTCCGAATTGCCGGCCCAGCTCGGCTGCTTCCTGCTGGAGGAAGGCTCCGTCGAAGTTGACGACTTTGGTCAAACGAGCGTCCGCGGGGTGTATGCCGTCGGTGACATGGCCCGGCGTCGCACCTTTCCGGTTCCCGCCGCCATCATCGCGGCCGCCGCCAGCGGCACGTTCACGGGCGCGGTCATTGACAAGGATTTGCTCGCGACCGACCTGGGACTTCCTCACCCGCTGCTCGCTGCCGCGGGCGCCGGCGGACGCGCTACGTAAGGATGGTCAAGAGGTCACGGCGGCGGCGCGCAACGCCAGCAGCTCATCGATGACGGCGATCGCCACCGCGACGTCCTCGGTCGTCACCGACTCGGCCGGGTTGTGGCTGACCCCGTCTTTGCAGCGGACGAAGAGCATGGCGAACGGCATCGCCGCCGAGAGGGCGACGCCGTCGTGGCCGGCGCCGCTCGGCAGCCAGGTGGCGGCGTAGCCATTCGCTTCGATCGCGGACGCCAGCATCCGCGCCAGGTCGTGATCGGCGGGGCGGGCTGGATTCTCCATCGCGATCTCCCACGTGCTTGTCACGCCGCGGGCCTGATGCAACGAATCGACCCGCTCGCGGAGCGTGGCAATCGCTCGTTTCCGAATGTCATCGGCCGGATGCCGGATGTCGAGACTGAGCCGGACGTGGTTGGGGATGACGTTGCTGGCGCCGGGCTTGACATACAGTTCGCCCACGGTGGCTACCAAGTCCTCCGTCTCGCGGGCGATCGCCTCCGCCGCCAGGATGAGCTCGGCGGCGGCGGCGAGGGCGTCGTGGCGACGATCCATCGCCACCGTCCCGGCG
>JACCYK010000521.1 GCA_013696525.1 Chloroflexia bacterium | reverse complement strand
GCTGGCGATCGCGATCGCCAGCCAAATCCAGGTTGCCTCGCGGGTGCCGTACTGGACGGCTGACCAGGGATCCAGGCCGGACGTGTCGAGCGGGGGCACGTAACTCGCGGTCACAAAGGCGATCGCGGTTGGCGCGAAGCAGGCCAGGCTCACCGCCGCCACGGCGAGAACGCCCAACGTGCGCCGATTCCGGTCGGTCGGGCCTGGGCGGGTGCGAAGCCATAAGAGCCAAATAAGACCGGACGCGCCGAGGGCAAGCGGGAAGTAGATGTGGTGGGTCAGGGCGGCGCCGGCGAGGCCGATCCCCGCCGCGATGAGCCAAGTGAGCCGGCCGGAATCGAGGAACCGCGCCAGCACCCATGTTGCCAACAGCAGGAAGGCGAACGCGAGCTGCTGGGGGTAGCCGCCGAAGGCGACCGGCTCCGTCACGGCGCTGGCCGGCCCGATCGTGGCCACGACCGCCAGGCCGAGCCAGGGACCGAGTCTGTCCCGCGCCACGAGATAGATCGAAACCAGGGTCGCCAGCAGCGAGCCGATCGCGATCAGCTTCAGCGTGGTGCCAGGAGTTGTCAGCGAACCGATCAGCTCCGTTAGCAACGGCACCAGGGGCGGATAGGCGCCCGCGGTCGACCGCCCGTCGCCGAACAAGCCGCGGCCCAGGGCCAGCCATTGGCCGCCGTCCAACCCGGTCGGCAGGGGCCCCATCTGCCACCAGCGGCGCCCAGCGATCGCGCCGATGACGGTTATTGCGGCAAAGGTGGCAAGAGTCCGATGCCAGCGGCTGCTCAACGTGAGAACTACCGGAGCTGTTGGACATCGAGGCGGAGACGAATGCCAGTCGAGCGTTGCAGCTCGGCGATCACCGCCATCAGGTTGCTTGTCGTCGGGTTCCCCCGCGGGCCAAACATCCGCATCAGGCTCTTCGGTTGGGCGCCTACCGCCCGCGCCAACGGCTCGAAGCCAATGGTGGCATTAATGTAGTCGCGGAGGATGGCTTTGCCGACGGCAACGTCGCCTTGAAAGAGCACTTCCAGCGCTTCGACCAGGAGCGCATCTCGGTACGCGGGGTCGGATCGAACACGATCCTGCACTGTCTCTTTGAACGATCTCGTGAGTGGCATGCTAGGTTTCCCCTTTCCGTTTCCGTGATCTGTAATCCCGCCAATTTGATTGTGACACCTGAATGTCCCGTTGCTGGCGTCGTTTAGTTCCGCCTCCAACGAGAATGATCAGCGCCTCCCGTCCTTCCCGAAATAGTTTCGATAGCCGGGTCCAAAATTGATCTTGTACTCAAAGACGCCCGCTCCGACTCCTTCGACATTGGAGTAATTTCCCTGGCTGAGGCGAGTCAGCGCCACTGTGACTTTGGCGAATGCAAATGGATCGAGACCCGCGAACCAGTCACCAAACGGACTTCTCCCGTCCACGGTGACGTACTCCTGCAATTCCATTGCCATATGGTAACGTAAAAGACACTAATGTGTCAAACGCAAAAGGCTGGCACGGCGTTCTTCCGGGAATTTAGGGTCCGCCGCCAATGGTAGATTGGCGGCGGCGGGCTGAACGACTACACTCCGACGTGCGCGGATAGCAGCCAAAGAATCTTTAGGATCTTTTATGAAGACGATCGACATCACCACATTGCCGCCGGAATGCGTCGCCGCGCTCGCCGCTGGCGAGACGATGCAAATTATGCAGGACGATCATATCGCCGGCACGATCGAGCCGGGTGACCCCTTCGCGATCGTTGAGAGGTTGCGGGAGTTGTTTCAGGAGGTGTCCGAAGAGGAACTGATCGCCCAAACCGGGCTCGCCTTGCGCCGGTGAGGGTTACGAGAGGTGTTCCCATGTTGGCGCCGGCGGCGAAGCTCGCCGCGTCAAACGGCGCGCGGCCGCCCGTGGCCGCGGCGGTGACGGTCGTCATCCCGACGTACAACGAGCGGGAGAACCTGCCGGTCTGCGTCGAGCGGGTGATGGCGCTGGGGCCGGAGTACTGGGTGATCGTGGTCGATGACCAGTCGCCGGACGGCACCGGCCGGATCGCGGACGAGCTGGCGGCGGCCTATCCCGGCCGGATCGAGGTGGTGCACCGGCCCATGAAGGTGGGACTGGGACCGGCCTACATCGCGGGCTTGGGCGCCGCCCTGCGCTCGGCACCCGATCTGATCGCGACGATGGACGCCGACCTCTCGCATGATCCGGCCGACTTGGTGCGGCTGGCGGCGGCGGTTGCCGGGGCCGACCTGGCGCTTGGCTCGCGCTTTGTCCGCGGTGGCGCCAGCCGCGGCCGGTCGCTCTCTCGGCGGCTGCTGAGCCGCCTCGGCGGCCGCTACGCGGCGGCCGTGCTTGGGGTGCCGGTCGCCGACCTGACCAGCGGCTTCAAGCTGTTCCGCCGGGCGACGCTGGAACGGATCGAGCTCGACACCGTCCGTTCGGATGGCTACGTCTTCTCGATCGAAGTGACCTACCGGGCGATCCGGCGCGGCTGCCGGGTGGTCGAGGTGCCGATCACCTTCACCGACCGTGTCGCCGGCCAGTCGAAATTCTCGCCCCGGATCGTCGCCGAGGCGATGCTCGTCGTCTGGCGCCTGCGCTTCAGCCGGGAGCTAGCGCGGCTGACCTGAGCTCGCGCCGTCCGTGACCGTCACCAGGGTGGAGAGGCCGTCGCTGAGGGCGCGGCGGTTGTCCCGGATCGCATCGACATCGATCTCCAGCCGGTAGCGGCCGGGCTCGACGTGGACTGGAACCGCGATCCGCGGACGCGCACAGTCGGCGACATGACCACCGGCGACCGGCTCGCCCCGAGCGGGGTCGATGAGGCGCCAGACGCCGTCGCATTCGATGGTGCGCGAGGTGCCATCGACATCGAGCTCGAGGCGGGTCGTCCGGCCGCTGGCGTAGCGCGCGGGTTGGAGCTTCAGGGCAATCCGGACCGGGCCGGCCCAGCGGGCGGACCCGTTCTCGATGACAACCGGCGCCAGGCGGTAGGTGCCGCCCTCGGCGTGACGCCACGTCGTTCCCTCACGGTGATGAAACCAGATGGTCAGCCCGTAGACGCCGCGGGGGAGGGCGCTGCCGATGTCTTCGAGCCAGGCAAAGTGGGTCTCCTCGCCGCCCCGAACCAGGCGCTGCCGCACTTGCGATTGGTAGGCCGGCTCCGTCCACGGGGCGATCGAATCCGGCGGCGCCAGGAGGAACCAGCCGCGCACTTCCTCATCGTCGCGGGTCGTCAGCGGCACCTGGACCGCCGCCATGCCGCCGGCAAAGGTGATCGCGGGCGAGGCGGAGCGGAATGGGATGGCGCCGGGGTTATTGACCGGGTTGAGCGTACCGGGGACGCATTCACCCCAACGGAATGGGCTGTTGGGCGAGAGGTCGCGGGCCGCATCGAGATCCTCCGTGATGTCCAGATCGACCAGACAGCTCAGCGGCTGGTCGCCATCAAGCTCGATCCGGACAAAGTAGTGCCCGGCCTCGGTAGGCTGCCAGAAGGCGGGCTCGGGCTTGGGCAGGTCGTCCGGGAACTCGCCCGTGGCGGCTTCGCACTCGTCAATCACGCAGAGCAAGTGATCGGAGGTGAGCACGGTCGGCAACGGCATGGTCGATTCGCCCCGGTACAACTGGCGGCCCTGCCCGTCGTACCAGGTGACTCGCAGCGTGGCCGGTTCGGTCAGCGAGAGGATCGTGGGCCGCCCGGCGGGGTTCGCGACCGTCACCAATGGCGCCCAGGGCAGCTCGGGAGTGAGCAGCGTCGGCGACCAGAGGGTTAGCTCCGGTGGCGCGGTTGGCCGCACCGTCGGTCGCAGCGCGTAGATGGCAATGTCGTCAAAGCCGCCAACCCGCTCGATCAATCCTTCCGCCGCTTCGAGCCCGGCTTCGACGGCGGGCCAATCTTCGGCGTGATAGCGCGAGCGGTGAAAAAGGAGGTACCGAACATCCAACTCCCGGAGCAGCCCGACCGTCTCCGGGCTGACGTGGCTGATCCGGCCGGTGCGCGTCCCGTCCGGACGGGACATCTCGCCGGTGAATGCCTCGATGAGTTCGCTGTAGGGCTCGGGGATAAAGCCGGAGCTGCCGTTGACCAGCGGCAGCCAGTGCTTGGTCGACCAGAACATCGTCAATCCGACGTGGCGCCGCACGCTGCTGGCGGCGGGGTCGGCAAAGATACTTTCGGCCGGGAACTCCATCACTACTCCTGCCGGTTGGGTGGCGAGCCATTCGTACGGGGCGGCCGTTCCCGGGTCGCGGTTGACCCGCTCCAGGGGGACCGGGGCCGCGTACAGCTCAACCAGGACGAGTCCCGCCAGCAGCGCCGTGCCGCCGCTGGCCGCGATCCGGCGCGGGTGGCCCGCGGTGAGGCGGGGCGCCAGCAGGCGCCAAAGCGTCGCGATGCCGAGACCGAACAAGGCAACAATCGCCAGATTCGCCAGGCCGCCGAGGCGGGCCGGCACCCGCATCGCCTGGAAGAACGGCACCTGGTCGTAGAGGAAGCGATAGGGTAGGGAAACGCCGCTGCCATCGCGCGGTCCCCAGGAGGGGCCGAGCGAGAGGACCACGGCGACGAGGCCGATCGCGGATAGGGCAATCACCAGCCAACGCCGTTGCCGCCAGCCCACGATGGCGACAATCGCTCCCAGCGTCGCCAGCAGGCCGGGGGACAAGGCGTCCTCGATCACGATCTCGGCGTGGCGGTGGCCGTCGGCGTGCTCTGCCTGACCGACCCGGAGGAGCGATTCGTTCGGACCGGGGCGTTGGCCAAGCCACCCGCGGAGTGGGCCCGGCTCGGCCCACGGCGCGATTTGGAGATACGAGGCGAGGGTCGCTTTGTACTGTTCAGCATCGGCGAGCTGTCGCTCCAACCCTTGCTCCGCGCGGACCTGGAGGTAGGGCAGGTAGGCCGGCACCGTGAGGATGGCGGCGACGCCGAGCACGATCCCGATCGTGCCCAGCAGTTGCCGGGTCCGGAGGTGAGGCTCGGCGATCAGGGCGGCGGCGAGGATGATCCCGAGCAAGATCGCGATCTGGACCGTGAAGTAGAAGCTGGTCAGCGATTGAACCGCGATCAACACGCCCAGGACGATCGCGCCTCGTCGCGTTGGCCGCTGGATCAGCCGGAGCGTGGCCCAGGCGATCCAGGGCAGCCAGACGCTTTGCAGCCAGTTCAGGTGCCAGAGATGCACCATCCGGTATGGAATAAAGGCGTAGGCCAAGCCGGCGACGAACCCCGCCGCCCGATTGCGGGTCATCTCCGTGACGAGGGCGTACATGCCGGCCGCGGCGAGGACGAAGCTCGCCAACACCAACAGCGAGTTCGTCAGGATGGGATCGCGGGTCAGCAGATCGAGCGGCCAGGCGAGCAGGGCGCCCGGAATGTTGGCGTCGGTGTAGGCGAGGGTGAGGGCGAAGGGGTGGAAGATGTTGGCGTCATAGAGGCCCAGCGGGTTAGTCGCCAGCGCGTGCTGAACCCATTGGGAGAGCCAGATCTGAAGCAATGGGTCAAAGCCGACCACCGTCGAATCGGCGAGATGGATGGCGTACGGCCAGGTCATGATGACCGTCGCCACGATGTAAGCGGTGATCACCGCGGCCCAGACGGCGACGGCGCTCCTGGCGAGCCGCGGCGGCCCCCCGATGCCCTGGCGAGGCAGCAAAGATGGCGGTCGCATTCTCCCCAAGATTTGGCGTCCGGAAGGGCGCGCGCCTCGCGGCACAGGAGGGTCATGCCAGAGCGTTGCCGGACGGCCCCGGCGTATCGCCAGCACGCCCCAAGCGACGACCGCCAACAAGATCGCCGAGCGTACGAGCTGAAATGGCTCGTAGAGCGAGATCACCGCTTTATGAATTAACGGCGCGTGCTCATACTCCGGGACGTTGTAAAGATTGAGGAAGTTACCGAGCTGGAACCCGACCAAGTCGGCGACGACGACCGCACCCCAGAGCCACCACGAGAGGCCGAGCAAAGCGATGGCGAAGAAGACCCAGAGGATAAGGTGGGTGGTGAATGTCTTGTTGACTAGCATCCACCAGACGAGATAGGTCGCCCCGAGGGGCAGCACCAGAGGGCCGCGGGCGCGGAGGGCGAGGGCGGTGATGACGAGGCCGCCGACGACCACCGCGATCAGGCTGAAGGTGGTGGTGTCGGTCGTCGGCAGGCCGCGCCAGAGCACCCAGATGCCGGAGTCGGCCAGGCGATCCCGGTTCCAGCGGAAGAAGAAACTCCAACCCGCGAGATCGGCCAGGGCGACGGGCAGATTGAAGGCGACCGTGGCGAGGCTGAAGATGGCGGCGACCGTGGCCGCCGCTCGCCATTGTCGCCGTCGCAGCCGGTCGATCACCAGCGCCGCGACAAAAACAATCGGGAATAGCTTGAGCGAGACGCTGACCGCCAGGCCAAGGGTGCCCAGACGCTCACGGCCGCGACAAATGGCGACCAGGGAGAGGGCGGTGACCCCGATGGCGATGCCATCCCACTGGTGGCCGGTGTAGAAGAAGAGGGCGGGGGCGGCGGCAAAGAGCCATGGGTTGGCGCCCGGCAACCGGCGCAGGGACCAGATCGAGGCCAGGGCCGAAAGCGCCAGCACGAGGTAGGTACCGAGGTAATAGGTGGGCAGATCGGGGAGGAAGCTGAGGATGAAGGTGACGACCCCGGTCAGGGGTGGGTACTCCAGCGGGTAATCAAGGTAGGGGATTGGTTGGTTAGCGAGGCCGTCCCGTAGGTAGAGCCAGATCAAGTCCGAATAGCGAAACTCGGGGAATGCCCAGGCTCGGTAGTACCGTTCGGAGAGGCTGAAGAACGCGCCTTCACTGTAGTGGATATAGCCGAGGACCAGGAGGACGGACGCGATCAGATAGGGACCGAATCGCATCACCAAGGCCAGCATCGCGCGGGCGGGCGCCGGCGCCTCGCGGGCTTTCCCTGGAGTTGTGGTGACGTCGGCATCTTCTCCGGGCGTCGCCGCTCCGCTATAGGTGCGTGGAATCGACTCGATCTGACTCATGGTTGGGCGAGGGCGCCGGTGACGCGGCCCGGACCCAGTCCCAGCGGCCCCGGTCGGATGATCCAAATTGCCTGCCAATCACCCGCGAGCAGACGGTTGGCGACGATCGTCTCGTCGGCGCTCAGCGGGCAGGCAATATCCGGCGCCGCGGCGTGGAGCAAGATCACCCGGCAATCGCTGGATGCGACGGAGCCGAGCACGCCGCCGTCGGTGTGGTGGTGTCGTTCATAGAAAATTTCCGGCAGGGGACGGTACAGCTCCGGCGCGCGGGACATAATGAATGCCGCTTGTGGTGAGTACGTCATGTACTGCTCCGCCCGTGATGGCAGAAAATAGGCGCCGTAGGCGATCACCGCGAAGAGACCGGCGACCGGCAGGAGCGCGGGCACTCGTGGATGCAGCCAGCCCGCGGTCGCGGCCACCAGGGGGAGCGCCAGCGGCATCAGCCAGAGCGCGTAGCGGCTGATGTGGACCGTGCCCCCGCTGTTGAGATTGGACGTTTGGGCGAAGACGAAAAGAAACCAGGCGCCGATCAGCAGGCCGCAGGCGGCGGCGAGCCTGAGGTTCAGGTCCTCCACCGCTGGGTGCCCCACCAGCCCCCAATCCCGCGGGAGCTTGTCACGTTCCCCGCGGGATTGGGAGGCACGGGGGGCCTTCACCAGCAATACCAGTCCAATCGCCGCGGCCACCCCAAAGAGCGGCATCCAGGGGAGCAGACCGATGTCGAGGTCGATCAGCACCGCGAAGTACGGGTGGAGCGTTGGAAATCCCAGGTCGATGCCACCGTTGAGGCGTTGTGGGGTCAAGACACCCAAGCGCCAGAGATAGTAGGCCGGATGCAGCGCCCCCACGATGAGGGTCAGGATGACGAGCGCGCTTCCTTGCCATTTCAACGCGACCGGTTGGCGCCGGACCATTTGCCGCGCGATGCCGACGGCCCAGAGGCAGGCGACGGCCGCCAGGATAGGAGCATTCTGAGTAGAGGCGATCGCGGCGGTCAGACCAGCCCCGAGGAAGCGGCCCCGCCGGGCGTATGCCATCGCGATGGCGAGCAGGGAGAACGTGAACACCTCCACCTGCGCCTTGTTGACAAACCAGATCACGGGTGAGGCGAGGAGGAGGAGGCTGACGACCGGTGAAAACGCCCGTTGCGTGATCCAGAGCGCCAAGCCCAGGAGCATGGAGTTGATGACCAAGAAGGCGTAGCCGGGATGCAGGTCGATCGTGGTCGTGAGCGCGATAATCGGCGCCACCAGAAGGGGGTAGAGCCAAAAGTGGGAGAATTCCTGGCGACCATCGACGATTAGCGGCGGTTGATCGACCGCTTTGGCCGCGACAGCGAAGTTGGCGGCGGCTGGTTGGGCGTGAAGCCAGGCTTTGAATCGGTCGACCTCGCCGGCGGTCAGGGCGGGAGGGCGGAGCTCGGCGAGAGCGGTCGCCATTGCGTAGTATTGATGGGCGTCACCAGTGCGGGCAATCGGTGCCAGCGCGGCCAGCAGCAAGATGACGCCAAACGCGCTCCAGGCTAGCCCGTGCGTGAACGACTGCCAGCGGCTAGCGGCGGCCACGGTCGCCGGGGGGGCGCCGTGCCGTGCAATCGTGGGATTGGCGCCGGGGGTCATGGCCCCACTTGCCATGCGAATCTCCTTCGCCGGCTCAGGGCGTTTCCAGTCCGTTATCGCTAGCTCGTCCGGGTCCAGCCGCGCCGGGGTGAGCAGTATCGCCCACGTGTAGCCGGGAGCGTACTCCCCGGTCGCGTTGGCCGTCCAGATCGCCGAGCGTGTCCGCGTCAAGCCGGCCGAGGGCAATGCCGGTGGTCATGGCGACAGTCATCGTTACCTTATCGGCGGGGGATGGACGCTGGCGGGGCCAGGCCGCGGCCGACCTCGGTCTCGACCAGGGCCAGGTCGGCCTCGACCATCAGCCGGACCAGCTCGCGGAAGGAGACGGTCGGTTCCCACCCCAGCTCGGTCCGGGCCAGGGTGGCGTCCCCGACGAGGAGGTCGACATCGGCCGGTCGCAGCAAGGCCGGGTCGGAGATGACGAAGTCGGTCCAATCGAGCCCAGCGGTGGCGAAGGCCAGCTCGCAGAACTCGCGGACGGCGTGGGTTTCGCCGCTGGCGACGACATAATCGCGTGGTTCGGGCTGTTGCAGCATGAGCGCCATCGCTCGCACGTAGTCCGGCGCGTATCCCCAGTCGCGTCGGGCATCGAGGTTTCCCAAGCGTAGCTCGTGGGCCAGGCCGTGCTTGATTTGCGCCACCCGGTAGCTGATCTTGCGGCTGACGAACTCGGTGGAGCGGCGCGGCGACTCGTGGTTGAACAGGATGCCGGAGCAGACGTGCATGCCGTAGCTCTCGCGGTAGTTGACCGCGATCCAGTGGCCATACAGCTTGGCGACGCCATAGGGTGAGCGTGGATAAAAGGGCGTCCGCTCCGTCTGTGGCACCTCATGCACTTTACCGAACATCTCGGAGGAGGACGCCTGGTAGACCCGCGCTTCCGGCCGGCTGAGGCGGACCGCTTCCAGCAGGCGGGTGACCCCGAGGCCGGTCACTTCTCCGGTCAGGATCGGCTGTTGCCACGAGGCCGGGACGAAGCTCTGGGCGGCGAGGTTGTAGACCTCGTCCGGTTGATACCGGTCGATCACGTTCAGCAGCGAGGTCTGATCGAATAGATCGGCCCCGGCTAGCTCGATGCGATCCCGCAAGTGCTCGATCCGGGGCGGCGGCTCGGAGCTGGAATGGCGGACCACGCCGACGACCTCGTGGCCGAGGTCGAGCAGGTGCTCGGCCAGATAGCTGCCGTCTTGGCCGGTGATGCCGGTAATGAGCGCGGTTGGCATAAACGGGAGTCGTCCTCGTTACCTTCGATAGATGGCGCTAACCCGCGCCATCGAACCGGCCAGCGACAGCCGTTCGGCGTTGCGGGTGAACCAGTCGGCGGTTGAGCGCCGCAGGCCCGGTCCGGCATGATAGACCCGAAGGATAGCCGAGGCGAGGTCCGCTGCCGACGCGGACGCGGCCAGGACGCCGTTGACGCCCTCCTCGATCAGCTCGGTGGCGGCGTTGTCCGGGTCGCGGACGACGATGCTCGGGGTACCGCGGGCGGCCGCTTCGACCACGACCAGGCCGTACCCTTCGCGGCGTGACGGGAGCATGCAACAGAGCGCCTGGCGGAACAGCCCGTCGAGCCGCTCATCGTCGACAAAGCCCGGTAGGCTGATGACCTCACCCAGCCCGGCCGCATCGATCAGGCGGCGCACCTGAGCCCGGTCGAGGCCATCCCCGGTCAGGACGGCCCGTAGCTCCGGGAGCACTTCGCGGGCCGCGACGATGGCGGGAACGATTGCCGGCACCCGTTTTTCGGGGATGTGGCGTCCGGCGTAGAGGACCATTAACTCCGGTTCTGATCGCGGCGCGACAAGTTCGGCGGGGCCGCCGTAGATGCCGTGCAGCATGGAGGGCGGTTGCCGGATGCCCTCATCGGCGAGCCGTTGCGCGTGAAGCCGGGAGAAGCAGAAAGCGCGCGGGGTCCGCCGCACGCACACTCGTTGCACCAGCCAGCCGATCGTGCCGATCGGCCAACCGGCGTACTGCCGCCAGTAGGCGCGGGTCCACACCTCCCACCAATCGACGACGAGCCGGTATGGTCCCAGCGGCTGGACGGCCGCCGCAGCCAGAAGCGGCCAGTAGGGAAAGGAGGCCGTATGCACGACGTCGTAGGCGTGGCGATGCCGCAGGAGATGCCAGAGGACGCCCAGTCCGAAGCGGAGCGGCGGCCAGAGGCGCCGCTTGCTCCCCGCGTACAGCTCCATCTCGGGACCGACCGCGATCACGCGAACATCGGGCAGCGCGGGGTCGGCACCGGGCTCCCACTGGCGCAACGTGACATACGTGACCTGATGGCCACTCGCCGCCAGCCGTTCCGCCAGCGCCCGATACCAGCGTTCCGCCCCGCCAATGGTCCAGGGGAAGAGGCAGTCATAGACGATCAGGATGCGGAGGACGGGAGCGGGTGTCGCACCGGCGCGGGACTGAAAGTCCGCGCTGAGCGCCACGAAGTCCCTCCGGGTACCCTTGGGTGACCGAGAACGATTCGGTGGTTGATTCTGTCGAAGAGGAGCCAAATTGATGCTGGCAGCCGGCTTCAGCCGGGTACGCTCTGGGTGTCGTGATTTCAGCTCGGTGGCTTCAGCCCCGAGCTTGTCGGTGGGGAAACCCGGTTGCGTCATCGACAGCAATTCAACGATTAGGCGCGGAGGATGAAGGCGGGCAGGCCGTGGTCGGGGTCGCGGTCGCGCTCCAGGTCCGGGCCGCGGTCGGCGACCGTGTCGGCGACCGCGCGGGCGACGTCGTGACAGGCCGTGTCGACCGCCTGTGCCCACTCGTGGCAGAGGCGCTCGGCGGCGACCTCGGCATCGAACTCATCACGGTCAAGGACGGTGGCAGTGCCGTCGAGGTCGACCCAGAGATCGAGCTCGAGATCGAGGTCGCGATAGTAGTTGTGGCGGAGCTCGGCCAGGGGCAGCGAGAAGTTGACGTAATAGCCAACGGTTTGGTCGTTCGCGGCCGTGAACCGCAGCAAGGAGAACCAGCGATCGGGGAAGAACCACTGCTCGGCCCCGGTCCTCGCCAGGCGCTCTACCCCGCGCGGGGTCCGCACCTCGACCTCGCGCGGCCGGTAGAAGGCGAAGCGGTGGTGGAGCAGGGAGCGATCGCCGCCGGCGGCCGGGACCGCGATCCAGCCGCCTTCGATCTGGTATTCCCAGCAGGCGCCGCGCAACTTTTCCTTCCGGTAGAAGAGCCGTTCCCGGACCGCGCTCAAGACGCCACCCTCCGGTGGCCGGCTACCGCCCCGACGGCCCCCCGGCTCCCGGCGGCGCCCCCCGCCCCCATTTCCGCGGGAGCTTGTCGTGTTCCCCCGGGATTGGGGGTTCGGGGGTCAATCGTCGTCCCCAGCGGCTGATGAGCGGGAATCCCCGCCCGCCGGGGGTAGCGGTCCGGCGTTGGTTGGCGCTTACGGGCGATGACGATCCGGGTTGAGGAATCGGGGGCGAGCCCGGCGTCGAGGATCGTGGCGCCCACTAGTGAGGCGGCCCGGCGGCCGGCCGCTAGCTCGCCGGCAATATCGATGCCCTTGGGCAGCACGGCGTGGCCACCGAGGCGCAGCAGCGGCATCGTCAGCTCTACCAGGGCCGGCAGCGAGGCCACGGCGCGCGCGGTGGCTAGATCGTAGGCGCCGCGATGGTCAGGTTGGCGAGCGACGTCTTCGGCCCGGGCGTGGATCGCTTGCACCCGCGGCAGGCTCAGCTCCATGATGAGCTGGCGTAGGAAGGCGACCTTCTTCCCGGTCGCGTCGATCAGCGTCATGGTGAGCTCGGGGCGGGCGATGGCCAAGGGAAGGCCGGGGAAGCCGGCGCCGCTGCCGATGTCCACGAGGCGAGCCTCGTTGCCTCCGGTCAGCCGGTCAATGAGGGGCACGAGCAGCAGCGCGTCAAGGAAAAGGCGGCGCTCGATCTCGTCCGGGTCGGTGATCGCGGTGAGATTGAACCGGGCATTCCACTCCAGGAGAACCCGCCGATAGGTCGCGAATTGAGCGAGTTGGTGAGCGCTGAGTGGAACGCCGTTCGCGTGTCCGGCGGGGGCCAAACCGGGCCAGGACGCAATCGCCGCCATCGGCTGGCGGTTGCCGCTCGCGTCATCGGCGGGATGTTGGGTCGATAGCTGCCGCCGTGGCTCGTCGCTGCTCGCGATCACCTGTCTGC
>JACCYK010000513.1 GCA_013696525.1 Chloroflexia bacterium | reverse complement strand
GGCGTCTCCTGGGCCAGCGTCATCGCGATCCAGGCCCGCTGCCGCTGACCGCCGGAAAGGCTGTCGACCGGCCGGTCGCGCAGCGCCGACATATTGGCCAGGGCCAGCGCCCGGTCCACCGCGGCGGCGTCCGTCTGGGACGGGGGCTGCAAGAAACCCTGATGGGGATAGCGTCCCCGTTGCACCAGGTCGGCGACCGTGAGGCCGCCGGGCGGCGTCGCTTGCTGGGCGAGCAGCCCCAGGCGGCGCGCCACGTCTCGGGTTGGCAGGTGGTGGATGCTCTGGCCATCGAGCAGGACCGAGCCGCCGCGCGGTTTGAGCAGGCGGACCAAAGCGCGGAGCAGGGTCGATTTACCGCACCCGTTTGGCCCAATGATCGTCGTGATCTTCCCGTCTGGAATGGTGACGCTCAGATCATAGACGATCTCGGCCGCGTCGTACCCCAAGGAGAGATGCTCGGCGCGTAGTCGGCTCATCCGCTTAGCTCACTCCTAGACGCGACCGGTACAGCAGGAACAAGAAGTAGGGGGCGCCGACCGCCGCCGTCACCACCCCGACCGGCAGGGTCACTGGCAGGAAGTGGTTGGCGATGACGTCGGCCCCAAGCAAAAAGCAGCCGCCGAGGATACCGGTGAACAGGATGCCCGTGCCGGAGACGGGGCCGGCCAGAATCCGAGCCATATGCGGGATCATCAGCGCGACAAAGCCGATCGGGCCGGCGATCGCGACCGCCACCGCGGAGAGGCCGCAGCCGACGACGATCAGGCTGAGCCGGGTCCGCTCCAGCGAGAGGCCAAGCCCGCGGCCGAGGTCGTCGCCAAGCTGCAACACGCGCAGCGAGCGGGCGAGGACCACCGCCGCGATACTCAGTCCGGTGAGGGAGAGGGTGATGACGATGACGTCGTTCCAGCTTGTCGCATAGACGGAGCCCATGATCCAGACGGTGGCTGGCCGCACGATCTCCACCGGAAACCGGATCGTAACGAATTGGGTGGCGGCGCTGACGGCGGCGCCGACCCCGATCCCGACCAAGATCAAGCGCCCTGGCGCGATTCCCTGCTTCCAGGCCAGGAGGTAGATGATGGTGGCGGTGACGATGGCGCCGATGAACGCCGCCACCGGCAGCAGATTGCCATTCAGCCCGTAAATGATCCAGACCACGGCGACTAACGAGGCGCCGCTGTTGATACCGATGATGTCCGGCGAGACGAGCGGATTCCGCACCAACCCTTGAAAGATCGCGCCGGACATGGCCAGGGCGGCCCCGATCATCACCGCGCAGATGGTGCGGGGCAGACGAATCGTCCGCACCACGAAGAGTTGATCCTCGCTGCCCCGGCCCGCGATCGCGCGGAGGACATCCAGATAGTCCATTTGGTAGCTGCCCAACGAAATCGCCCAGATCGCGAGCAGGGCGAGGGCGCCGAGCGCGACCATGGAGAGGGCAATCACCCGAACGTTGAGCCGGAACGCGTAATAGGGTGAGCGAATCGTGCGAAAGCCGGACCGCCGCCCGGGGTCAAGCTCGATAGTTGACATAATCACTCCGCGAGCCCGCGCCGGCGCGCCAGGTAGACGAGGAACGGCACCCCGACGAAGGCGGTGACGATGCCGGCTTGGAGCTCGGCGGGCCGGGTCACGACCCGGCCGACGATGTCAGCGGCGGTGAGGAAGATGGCGCCGTAGACGAGTGAGTAGGGGAGCAGCCACCGGTAATCGACGCCGACCACGGCCCGCATCATGTGCGGCACGGCGAGCCCGACAAACCCGATCGGGCCGGCGACGGCAACCGCCGCCCCGGTGATGAGGACGACGATCACCGAGCTGACGATCCTGACCGGTTCGGTGCGCATGCCGAGGGCTTTGGCCGTGTCCTCACCCAGATTGAGGACGTTGAGCTGATGCCCGAGCAAGAGGCAGAGCAGGGAGCCGCCGACCAAGAAGGGGGAGACGAACCAGAAGGTTGCCATGTCCCGGTTGACGACGGAGCCGGCAAGCCAGAAGCGCACGGTGTCGAGCGTTTCGTCGTCGAGGAGCAGGAGGGCGCTGGTCCAGGCGCCGAGGGCGGCGGAGATGACGACCCCGGCCAGGGCCAGCTTGATCGGGGTGGGGCCGCCGCTGCCGGCGGCGCCGACGGCGAAGACCAGGGCGGAAGCGCCGAGGGCGCCGGCAAAGGCGAACCAGATGTATTGGTGCGGGGATGAGAGGCCGGCGTAATAGACCACGGTCACGATCGCGAAACTGGCCCCGCTGCTGACGCCTAGGATGAACGGATCGGCCAGCGGGTTGCGGGTGACCGCCTGCATCGTGGCGCCCGCCACCGCCAGGGCGCCGCCGATGGCGAGGGCGACGATCGTTCGCGGCAAGCGCAAGGAGCGAACGACCGTCTGCTCGTAGGAGTTGGGATCGAAGTTGACGATCGCGTTCCAGGCGGTCTCGGTGGTGAGATCGAGGGAGCCAATACGGAGGCTGAGGAGCGCGATGACCACGACGCCGGCGAGCCCGAGCACGAGGCCAACCGATTTCACCGCGAACCGCGTCCGGCGGGCTACGAAGCCGGCCCGCGGCGGTGCCGTGGGTGGAACCGTGGCCCGCGTCGCCATCTGCCGCACACTTGCTTCGCGATCGAACATCCCGCCCGCCATTGCCATCTTGGCTTGTCTACTTGACAGGGCTCCGCCCCGCTGTCTACTCTAATTCTGACTGATTCAGTCGGAATTGCAAGAGGGAGGTTCGAGAGGTCGGGCAGCGTAACCCGATCGCCGGAGCAGTCGCAAGCAAGCCTGAGCGTTGACCGTGGTCAAGGAGGAGCCATGACGACATTTCGGGAGTCGTTAGCGCGTGTCGCTAGCCGGCGATCGTTCCTGGCGGTGTCGGGACTCATCGCGACGGCGATGTGCCGGCCGGCACTGGCCCAGGACGCGGGGACGCCATCGGCCAGCGGCTGGGCAATGACCGACGGCCGCGGGAACACGATTTCACTGCCGACCCGGCCGGAGCGAGTGGTCGCCTTCTCGCCGGTGGCCGCGGCGTTGTGGGAGTTGGGAGTGCGGCCGGTTGGGGTGTTCGGGCCATTCCGGCAGGAAGATGGCTCACCTGATCCCCAGATTGGTGAAGTGGACCTCGATGCGGTCGTCTCGATCGGCGATTGGGAGGAGTTCGACCTGGAGCGGTTGATCGCCCTGGATCCTGATCTGTTGGTGGGGCTGTCGCTGCCGGACGTGCCCAACACGCTCTGGTATGTGCCGGAAGACGCCAGCGCCACGGTCGAGGCGATTGTGCCGACCTTTGGCGTGACGCCGAGTGATCGGGGGCACCTGGGCCTGATCGAGGACATCGAATCGCTGGCGGCGGCGCTCGCGGCGGATCTCGACGCTCCCGGGATTGTCGCCACGCGGAACGAGTTCACGGCGGCGGAAGCGGAGTTGCGCGACCTCCTTGCCGAGGCCGAAGGGCTGACCGCGCTGGTGATCTCGGCCTCGCCGGACGAGATCTACGTCGCCAATCCGAGCTGGTTTGGTGACCTCCGGTTCTTCTTGGCGGCGGGGCTGCCGATCATCGAGCCAGAGACCGAAGAACGGTGGGAAATCCTGAGCTGGGAACAGGCCGCGAAATACCAAGCCGACCTGATCCTTGTCGACAACCGCGGCGGCGGGGTGCCGTTCCCTGTCCTTGACCCGATCGGGACCTGGCAATCCCTGCCCGCGGTCCAAGCCGGCCAGGTCGGACCGTGGCATGCCGTTGCCCCCTATGGGCGGCGGGCATTTTCCAACATCGTGCGCGAGCTGACCGAGATCATCAGGCAGACAGACGCCAGCGTAGTCGCGTAGCCAAAGACAAAGGAGGACATGATGTCAGCGTTTGAGCCTCGTCCCACCCGGTTCGACCGGCGGCGATTCCTGGCCACCGGCCCGGCCGTGGTGTTGCTTGCCAATGCTGGAACGGCCAGGGCGCAAGCAGGCACTCCGGCGGCGGGATCGCCGGTCGGCGGGGGTAAGTGGACCTTCACCGACGACCGGGGGGTGACGACGGTGCTGCCGGCGCCGCCGGAACGGGTGGTGGCCCAGGTCAGCGCGGCCGCCGCCTTGTGGGATTATGGGGTGCGGCCGGTCGGGATCTTCGGCCCATCGCAACGGGAAGACGGGACGCAGGATCCCCAATCTGGCAATATGGATTTGGCCGAGGTTGTCTCGATCGGGGAAATCTGGGGCGATTTCGACCTGGAGGAGTTCGTCGCGCTGGAGCCGGACCTCCTAGTCAGCCAGCTTTACGCCGATTCGCCCCTCTGGTATGTCCCCGAGGAGGTGGCCGAGACGGTCGCCGGGCTGGTCGCCACGGTGGGCATTCAAGTCCAGGGGGTTTCGATCAGGAGGGTGCTGGAACGCTTCGCGGAGCTGGCCGGCGACCTTGGGGCGGATCTTGACTCGTCCGCGAACGTTGCGGCCAGGGAGGAGTTTCTGGCGGCGGAGGACGATCTGCGCGCGGCCATCGTGGAGAAGCCCGGGTTGTCGGTCATCGCCGTCGCCGGCGATCACGACACCTTGTACGTGGCAAATCCCGAGTTCGCGAAAGATCTCATCTATTTCCGGGAGTTGGGGCTGGATGTGGTGCCGGTCGATGGTGACGAGTTTTGGGACGCGCTGAGCTGGGAGCAGGCGAACAAATACCCGGCTGACCTCATTCTCAACGATGCGCGGACGCAGTCGTTGACCCTCGAGCAACTGTCGGAATTCGAGACCTGGCGGGCGCTGCCAGCGGTCGTTGCCGGACAAGTGGCAGGCTGGTATCCAGAACCGTCGTACAGCTACCTCGGGTATGCGCCGGTGTTGCGAGAGCTGGCGGCCGCCATTCACGCCGCCGATGCCAGCGTCGTTCCGTAGCTGGCTGGCGACCCTCCTCCGTTGAGTCCGTGACCGGGGCGGCCACCCGCCCGCATAGCTGCCCTGGTCGCCATCTGGTTCGCGAACCGCACTCATTCCGTCTCGTGGCTCTCCTCTTGTGGTACAACCCGTTCGCTTGGGTTCGCGTGTTTCGAATCCTATCCGGCGGCGCCTCGTGCCATGGGAGTTGAGCGACATTGAGTGGATTTATTGAGTGGCTGGCGACGTTCGCCACCGATGTGATTGGAGCGCTTGGTTACCCCGGCGTGGCGTTGCTGATCTTTCTCGAGAATGTTTTCCCCCCGATCCCCTCGGAAGCGATCTTGCCCCTGGCCGGGTTTCTGGCGGGCCAGGGCCGGATGTGGCTGCCGGCGGTGATCGTGGCGGCGACGGTCGGGGCGGTAGCGGGCGCCCTGGTTCTTTATTGGCTTGGCGCCTGGTTTGGCGACCGGCGCATCCGCTGGCTGGTGAACCGGTACGGCAAGTGGTTCGCGATCACCGAGGATGACCTCGACCTGGCGAACGGGTGGTTTGACCGCCACGGCGGCAAGGCGGTGCTGCTCTGCCGGCTGCTGCCGATCGTGCGCAGCATCATCTCGGTCCCGGCCGGGCTGCGCCAAATGAGCCTGCCGGTCTTCATCCTCTACACCGCGATCGGCAGCGGCCTCTGGAACAGCGTGCTGGTGCTGGGCGGCTGGTGGCTGGGCGAGAACTGGGAAGCGGTCGGCGAGTACACCTCACTGCTCGAATACCCGGTCATGATCCTGCTCGTGCTGGGGATCGCCTTGTACATCTGGAAGCGCGTCCTCGCCAAGCCGCGGCGTCGTGAGTCGGAAATCGTGAGTCGGGAGTCGTGATACAGACTCCGAGTGAATGGTGCGGGAATCGCGGCCGCATCGGTACGGTTTCCACTTAACATCGCGAGCGTGACTGCCTCACGACTCACGATTTGACATCGCGAGCGTGACTGCCTCACGCCTCACGATCAGAACGGCCAGCGCCGCAGCTCGGGCCAGCGGCGGATGATCGCGGCGTCAACGCCCCAGACCCGGCCGGCGGGCACCAGGCTGAGGACGATCAGCGGGATGTACTCGTGCGGTTGCTCGAACGCCCAGCGATTGCTTGAGAAGTAGACCAGGGCCAGAAAGAGCTGTTGGCCGAGACAGACGAGGGCCGCGCCGCGAGTGGCTAATCCGATCAGCAGGAGGGCGCCGAAACCAACCTCGACGATGACGATGATCACCTGAAAGATGTTCCAGTTGGCGAGGACGACATCGTTGACGAAGCCGCGGAGGAGGGGAACCTGGGTTCCGGTCGGGGCTCCTTCCCGGATGCGGCGGTCGTTGGTCTCGAAGTCGAGGATACCGCGAGCTCCGTTCATGGTGACGAGATTGGCGTGGTAGGCGCCGATGTCGATCCGGCCCAGCTCCGGGTTGAGCTTAGCCAGGCCGTTGGCGAGCAGGATGATGCCGAAGAAGATCCGGATCACCGCCAGGCCGCGGCCAAACAGCACCCCGTCAATGAGCGGACGTGCCGGCGTGGGGTGAGCTAGGGTATCGTTCATCATTCCTCCATCTTGGGTGAAGCGAGCGAGTATCCGCGATCCGGTCACGTAATTAGCATGGCGAATGATGCCCCGCGGCAATTGCCGAGACCACCGCGAGCGCGTGCTCGGCGCCGTCCTCCGGCCCTTTGTCGAAATCCCCCGCTCGTTGCGCCATCTGGTTGGTGACGATCGCGACGCACACCACCGGCCGCAGGCGAGCGCGGGCAAACGCGTAGAGGGCGGCCGCCTCCATTTCGACCGCCAGGGCGCCGGCCGCCGCCGCTGCCGACAGGGCGCTTGACGTTTCCCGGAACGGCGCGTCGGTGGTCCAGGTCATGCCTTGCACGAACGATATGTTCCGGTCAGCAAGACCGCTGGCCGCCGCCGTGATCTGGCCCGGCTCGGCCTCGACGTCTGCCTCGCTGGGCAGGTAGGCGTGGCTCGTGCCTTCGCCACGGAGGGCGCGGTCGATCAGGATGGTCGCGGGCAGCGTGAGATGACGGGCGATTTGGCCGGCGGACGTCACGCTAATCAGCAATTCGCAGCCGGAGACAAACAACTGCTCGGCGAGCAGGACCGCGAACGAGGCGCCCACCGCGCCGCCGATGATGCCCAGGCCGTGTCCTCCCCACTCCGTTTCCCAGAGGTCCGTATGGTAACAAGCCCAAATTGGTGACGCGCGGGCGCGATCGCGCCGCCGGACGTAGCGGACGATGTCGAGATCGGGATCGAGCACGCAGACCGGGGGCACCCGGCCCTCGCCCAGACCCCGTTGCCGCCGCGCATCGCGGAGTAGATTCTCGGGCAGGAAGATCGACGGTTCGCCGTGATCGGACCGCGACAGCCCCGGTATGGCCAAGGGACGGGTGTGAGGCGGAGAAGCGCTCATCGTTATCCTTGCGACTTCAGGCGGTCGATGCCGATGCGGGGTGTGCGGTTCGGATGTTCCCGACATCGGCGGCACCGGGTTTCTTCCACGAGGCGGCTGGTTCACGCTATCATGGGGGCAGTGACCTGTTGTGGCAAATCGGCAAAGGAGCTAGCGTGCGATGACCGTGACACAGACCTGGAACACCGCCGAGCTCGTGGCCCAAGACAAGGCCCATCTCGTCCACCCGGTTTCGAATTTGCACGCCCTGCGGCAGCATGGCCCGCTGGTGCTGGCCCGTGGTGACGATGTCTGGATCTGGGATACCGACGGCAACCGCTATCTCGATTCCTTCGCCGGGCTCTGGAACATCAACGTCGGCCATGGCCGGCGGGAGCTGGTCGCGGCGGCGGCGGAGCAGATGTCGGAAGTCGCCTTTGTGCCGAACTTTTTCGGCCTGGCCTCGCCCCCCGCGATCGAGCTGGCGGCCAAGCTGGCCGAGATCTTCCCCGGCGACCTAAACCACTTCCAGTTCACCTCGGGCGGGGCGGAATCGAACGAAACCGCGCTCAAGATGGCCCGCTACTATTGGCATCTGCGCGGCAAGCCGGAAAAGATAAAAATCCTCTCCCGCAAGATGGGCTATCACGGCATCGTCATGGGCGCCCTGGCGGCAACCGGCATCCCGGCTTACCACGACGGCTTCGGGCCAATGGCGCCGGGATTCCTGCACCTGACCCCGCCGTTCCAGTACCGGTTTGGGGCGGACGGCATGTCCGAAGCTGATTTCGTCGCCTTTCTCGTCAACGAGTTGGAGGAAACCATCGCCCGCGAGGGCGCGGGCAGCATCGCGGCCATGATCGCGGAGCCGGTCCAGGGCGCCGGCGGCGTGGTGGTGCCGCCCCAGGCGTACTGGCAGGCGATGGCGGCGGTGCTGAAGCGGCACGACATTCTCCTCATCTTTGACGAGGTGATCTGTGGCTTTGGCCGGACCGGCACCATGTTCGGCATGGAGCAGTACGGTGTGCAGCCCGATATCGCCTCGTTCGCCAAGGGCATTACCTCCGGCTACGTGCCGCTTGGCGGCGTCGCCATCACGGACCAGGTCTTCGACGTGCTGAGCGAGCCGGACAAGATGTTCATGCACGGTTTTACGTATTCAGGGCACCCGCTGGCCTGCGCCGTGGCGTTGCCGAACATCCGGATCATCCAGGACGAAAACCTGCCGGCGAACGCGGCCCGGGCCGGCGCCTACCTGCTCGACCGGTTGAGTGCGCTGCTCGACCGGCCTTATGTCGGCAATGTCCGGGGCAAGGGCCTGATGACGTTTGTCGAGGTGGTGGCGGATAAGGCGA
>JACCYK010000505.1 GCA_013696525.1 Chloroflexia bacterium | reverse complement strand
AATCGTATGATCGCGGCGTGACGCGCCACGGCCGGGTGCACCATCTGGCTCGGAATTCACCAAGCGCAAAGATGTACCGTACCTTGAGAAAGAGCCCACTGGCACCCCCTGAAGTCGCGGACAAGGCAACGGGGTCACGAAAGAAGATCGTGCGGCTGTCGTCGATTCCAGAATCGCCTGCCGTGATGCGAAGATGCTCACGCGTGACACAGCTTGTCGCTGATCTCTGTGCCTCGAAGTGAGCCCGCGCGGTGAGCTCAGAACTTCGTTGGGCGGACAAGCGGCATCAACATATAGAGCCCCCCTACCTTCCAGCCGTCCGGGGTGTCCGGAATGGGCTGATACTCACCGTTGTCCCACCGCCGCAGAAACTCTTCGCCTGAGATTCCCAGTTCCATCCGAGCTTGGCGGTCAAACTCGATCCGGCCCTCCTCGCGATTCAACATGAAGACACCGGGGACGATCTCCTCGCCAACGATGTCGTCACTCGCTTGCTCATACTCCGGTTTCGCGACCATATCCGGCCTCCTTTCGCACCCGTCAATGATAGCCTGGATTCGGTTGGCTTCGCGCCGATGCTGGCGCCTGGCGCCGCGATTGCAACGTCAGGTGCCGGGCCAATCGCGGGGACAACGCGAACGGGATAGTGTTGGAGCAAATGTTCGTATCGAGGGGCTGTCCGTCGTGGGCGCTCCACTCACCGATGGTGCGGGTGAAGCACCGGGAAGGAAACCAGGTGACTGTGCAGAAGGCGTTTGAAGTTGAGGTAAAGATCGATGCCGCGCCCGATCGAGTCTGGGCCGCGGTGACTGATCCCGCCGCGATCGAGCGCTGGCACGGCTGGGACTACGATGGGCTCGCCGCCGAGATCCAGTACATCTACGTCGATCACGCGACGCTTGCCCCGCCCGATCGCCTCATCATCGCGGACGAGACCGGCGGTCAGGAGATCGTGCTGGTGCCGGACGGCTCGGGCACCAGGATCCGCGTCACCCGGCCAGGAGAGGCGGCGGTGGACCAGTACGACATGATCGAGGAGGGCTGGCGCTCCTTTTTCCAGCAATTGCGGCACTATCTGGAGCGGCACCCGGACGAGGAGCGGCGGACCATCTTCCTCGAAGGGGATGCCTCGCCCGCCGCGGTGGTGGCCGACCTCCGGGCCAAAGTGGCAGGCCGCGACTGGCATGCCGATCGCTATCAGGCCGGCATTGCCACGGACGACTTCGGCGGCGGCTTGGTCATCCTGGCTTCCGGCATTCCCGTTGCCGCGGACGAAACCGGCCCCATGATGATCACGCTAACGACGCACGGGCTCGACGACGAAGTATTCGCCGCCACTAAGCGGGGCTGGTTGGCGTGGTGGAGCGGCCTGGCGCAGAACCCACGCCTCACCTCGGCTCCTTAGCGGAGACCGCGTCCACGCTGACCCGAGCGATCGTCTCCACGCTGCCGATCGTGGTCGTTAGTACAGGAATTTATGAAATTTTGGTAAACTGAATGTCATGCGCCGTGTCCGGCTCCGCGAAGGCGACCAGCCCGTGAGCTTCGTCAAGCAATGACGCCTCCTCGGCCGGGGATAGTGGATCAAAGGAGTCGATGAGCAGCGTCGTCACGTCGTTGGTCCGCCTGAATTTCCAAACCCCGCGGAAGACGCCGTCGACCGTGAAGGCGTAGCCCGCGACGTAGCGGCTGCCGCGGCCGGGCGGCACGATCCGGGTGCGGTCGGCATGGCCAAGAAAGAGATTGTCATACTCGGGGAAGAAGCGCGGCGGGGCGGGCGTCTCCGGGTCCGGCCGGGGCGCCTCCGGCAGGTCGAACAGCTCGACCCCGGCGTCGTTGCGGAACGGGCGCAACTGTGGCCGGAGGCGATCGAAGACCTCGCTTAGCCGGGTCAGGCCGGACCAGTTCTGCATGTCCATCACCGAGGCGGGACCAAAGGCCGCCAGGTAGCGCGGCACCAGGAAGTCCGGCGCCGTTTCCGTGGCCACCGGCCGACCCAGCCAGGACTCCACCGTTGTCCAGGTCGCTTGGCCGCCCTGGCCCCAGATGCCGCGGGGCGGGATTTGCACCAGGGGCAGGATGTAGCGAACGGCGTAGGCCAGCGACGCTGGGTCGTAGTCTGGCCAGCGTTCCGCCAACAGCTTGCCCAGGG
>JACCYK010000237.1 GCA_013696525.1 Chloroflexia bacterium | reverse complement strand
GGCCGAGCTGATCATGGTCGAGCATTCGCAGCCGAACACGCACAAGGCGTTTCACGTCGGGCACCTTCGGAATTCCTGCCTGGGCGTCGCGATCGCGCACATTTTGCGAGCGGCCGGATACCGGGTGCAAGACGCGAACTACATCGGCGATATCGGCATGCACGTCGTCAAGTGCCTCTGGTGCTACGACCGGTTCCACCGGGGCCAGGAGCCGGAAGCGCCGGCGGCGAAAGGACGCTGGCTAGGTGAGGTATATGCCGAGTCAGACGCCCGGTTGAACTTCCGGGATGATGTGTTGGGCTTCCTCCTCCTGCTCTCCCGCGAGGACACCGCGTTCGTGGCCGCGATCGACCGGATGCTGAAATACCTCTGGCGGAAGGGGACGGACGGGGAGGACATCGCCTACCTGCTGGGACGGGTGACGCATGCCCAGCCGATAAAAGAAGACCTGCTCCGCGAAGAGAACGTGATCCCGAAGTTCTGGCCGATCATCGGCGACCAGTTGCGAGACCAGGTGGCGAACCCGGTCCCCTATGTGGCGGTCGATGGCCAGGCGGAGCCGACGATGACGCCGGCCGAGCGGTTGGCGCGCTGGGAAGCGCTGGCCGAGCATATGGACGAGTGGTGGCCGCGGGTGCCGGCCTGGCGGATCAACGTACGCGACACGTTCCAACGCTGGGAGGGACAGGAGCCGGAGTTTGTCCGGCTCTGGCAGGAGACCCGCGAATGGAGCATGGCCGATTTCCGGCGCATCTTCGATGAGCTGGGCGCTCATTTTGATGTCTGGCTCTTCGAGAGCGAGGTCGAGGACGAGGGCAAGCAGATCGTGCGGGACCTGCTGGCGTCCGGCCTGGCGGAGATCAGCGACGGGCTGCCGGTGGTCAAGATCGACGAGAAGCTGGGGCTGGAGCAGGAGACCTACCGCACGCTGCCGATCCTGCGCTCGGACGGGACCAGTCTGTACGCGACCAAGGACCTAGCGCTGACCCGGCGCAAGTTCGAGCAGTACGGCGTCGATCGGGCGATCTGGGTGGTCGATGCCCGGCAGTCACTCTACTTCCAGCAGGTGGCCAAGATCCTGGAGCTGGCGGGGTTCGAGCAGGCGAAGCAAGCGCGGCATGTCGGCTACGAGATGGTCCGCCTGCCGGAAGGGGTGATCTCGTCCCGGAAGGGGAACGTGCCGGTCTACGACGACATTCGCGATGCGGTGGCGGCGCGAGCGAGCGAGATCATCGCCGAGAAGAACTCGGGCCTGGAGCCGGAGCGGCGAGCGGAGATTGCCTGGCAGGTGGCGATCGGCTCGCTGAAGTACGCGATGCTGGCCCGGGACAACAACAAGGTCATCGTCTTCGACCTGGACGAGGCGCTATCGTTCGATGGCCATGCCGCGCCGTACATTCAGTACGCGCACGCCCGTGCCTGCCGGATTCTGGAGCACGCGCGGGTCGACGATGCCGGCATCATCGCCTCCCTTGCCGGGTTGGACTTCGGTGCGCTGCAGCCGGAGGAGCTGGGGTTGCTGCAAGCGATCGCGGCGCTGCCGGATGAGGTGCAACGGGCGGCGGCGGAGTACCGGCCGCTGCTGATCGCGTCGTACGTGTTCGAGCTGGCGAAGCGGTTCAACGATTTCTACCATGCCTGCCCGGTCTTGCCCTCGGCCGAGCCGGTGCGGACGGCGCGATTGGCCCTAGTCGCGGCAACGCGGCAACCGCTGGCGAACGGGCTGGGGTTGCTCGGCATCGCGGCGCCGCGAGCGATGTAGGCGGCGCCCATCACCGCCGGGTCCGTCGGCTAGTCGAGCGGAGCCACGAAGTTGGCGGCAACGAACCCGGTCACCGCCGGGTTGTTCGGGTCCTGGACCGGATACCAAATCAATCCAGTCCCGGTCGCCGGCGGCCCGGTCACGACAAGGAGCTGCCCGGCCGCCAATTCGGCCAGGATCGCGCCGTCCGTCATGGGCATGGCCCGCAGCCGGAGGCCCGGCGTGGTGACCACGACCGTGGCCCCAACCGCGAATGTGCCGTCGTCGGTGGCGCCGGCCGGTGACGAGGCGGCGGGCAGGGGCAGGATCCCAAGGCGCAGCAACACCAGGTCTCCGTCGCCGGTGAGCGGCGGGGTCGCTTCCATGCCCTCGGGGAAAAAGACCGCATCGCCAGTCGCCACCGCGAAGGCTTGACCGGGCGCCACGGTGGGCTGAGCATCCGCCCGCCCGGCCGGCGCGAGCTGGATGTCGCCCGCGTCGAGGGTCGAGGCGAAGCCGCCGGCCTCGACCGCGACGAGGACCGGGCCCGGATAGGATGGCACGCCGAGCCCGGTCGTCAACACGAAGCGTTCGAGCGTGACGGCGGCCCGGCCCGGCGGCAGAACGGCCGCGACGCCCTCGCCCAGCGGTTGCACCGTCAGGCCCACGGCATCACGCGCGATGTCCGCCGCCGGATCCGCGTCGCCCTCCCCGGCCGGCAGGATCACGGCGACAAGGGCCACGGCCGGCACTCCCCCGTCCTGACGCGCGGTGTAGGCGGTGTCCGCCGGCAAGGCGAGGCGGTCGCCGGGCCCAACGCTGACGATCCCGGTCAATGGCGCTGGCTCGTCCTCACCGTCCGCCGCGAGCACAATGGCAGGGAC
>JACCYK010000410.1 GCA_013696525.1 Chloroflexia bacterium | reverse complement strand
CGCTCGGGCGAGGCGCCGCGGTCCGGCGGCCCGGTTCGTCCCGGCGGCCGGCTCCGGCTCGGCGAGCGCGCCGGTCGTCCGTCCTTAGGTCGTTCGCCGTGTCCAGTTCGATCCTGCCGGCGTATCTTCAAGCTCAATCTCCAGGTTGCTTAACTCATCTCGAATCAGGTCGGAGAGCTGCCACTGCTTCGCCGTTCGCAACTCACTTCGCACGCGCACGAGAAGGTCGATAAAGGGCGCGTCGCCGCCGCCGGCGACGCCCGCGGCGGGCGTGAGATCCAGCCCCAGCACCTCCGCCAGTTCCACCAGCTTCAACCGGGCCGGCTCAATCGCCGCCGCCGCCTTGCCCTCACCGCGAGCCCGATTGATCGCGGTCCCCAGGTCGAACAGCGCCGCCACCGCCACCGGCGCGGTGAAGTCATCGTCCATCGCTTCATGGAAGCGGTGATCGACCGTGCTCGCCAACTGGCACAGGCCGGCGTCCGGCGGCGCCTCATCCAGCCCGGCCGCGGCCGGCGCCGCCGCCGTCCGCAGGCGGTCGAGCCCCCGCTCGGCGGCCAGCAGCCCATCCTCACTGTAGGTCAGGGGCACCCGGTACTGTGATTGGAGGATCATCAGCCGGAAGGCCGGCCCCAGACCGCGCTCCAGGATCGCGTTGATGCGCACGAAGTTTCCCAGCGACTTCGACATCTTCTCGCCGCCGGAGCGGACCAGCCCATTATGCACCCAGTACCGCGCGAACGGTTCGGCCCCAAGGTACGCTTCGCTCTGGGCGATCTCGTTCTCGTGATGAGGAAAGATGAGGTCGCCGCCACCGCCGTGGATGTCGACCTGGCCATCGAGGTAGGTCGAGCTCATGGCGGAGCATTCGATGTGCCACCCCGGCCGGCCCGCTCCCCACGGGCTCGGCCAGCTCGGCTCGCCCGGCTTCGCCGCCTTCCAGAGCGCGAAGTCGAGCGGATCGTCCTTCCGCTCATCGACCTCGATCCGGGCCCCAGCCCGCAGATCATCGACATTGCGGTTCGAGAGTTTGCCGTAGCCGGGAAAGGCGCGGACCCGGAAGTAAACATCGCCGTCCACCGGATAGGCGTGGCCGCTCGCGATCAAGCCCTCGATCATCTCGATAATTGGGCCGATCTCTCGCGTCGCCCGCGGGTAGGCGGTGGCCGGCAGCACATTGAGCGCCGCCGACTCCTCATGCCAGGCGCTGATGAGCCCCTCGGTCAGATCATCGGCGGCGATCCCCTCCTGGTTCGCCCGGTTGATGATCTTGTCGTCAATATCCGTGAAGTTCTGAATGTGCCGAACCTCGTAGCCGCGGTGCGTCAGGTAGCGCCGAATAACGTCGAACACGATCAGCGACATGCCGTGGCCAATGTGGGCACTGTCGTAGGGCGTGACGCCGCAGACATACATCCGGACCTTGCCCGGCTCGATCGTGACAAAGGGCTCTTTCCGCCGCGATTGGGTGTTATACACCACGATTGATGACATGCTCGCTCCTTTCGCCGTCGAACCCCGGCTCGGGCGCGGCCCAATCACTCGCCGGGCGCTGGTCGGTCATCCGGGGACGGAAGTTGCCAGCTTGCGCGTTCACGCCGGGTTCCTGGTTCGTCAACGCCCGAATCTTCGCCTCAAGCTCGTCGACCCGCTGGATCAGCGCCGTCATCGTGTCGCGATCGGGATCGGGCAGCCGCTCATAGCGGCCGGGCGCCCCCGCCGGGCGATCGCCGCCCGTCGGGTCGCGCCAGACGACGGCGCGGGCCGGCACCCCGACGGCGGTGGTATGGGGCGGCACATCGCGGAGGACCACGGCGCCGGCGCCGACCCTGGCCCCGGTCCCGATCGTGACCGCCCCCAGCACCGAGGAGCCGACGCCGACCACCGCCTGGTTTTCAACCGTCGGGTGGCGTTTCCCACGCTGCTTGCCGGTCCCGCCCAGGGTGACGCCTTGGTAGAGGGTGACGTCGTCGCCAATGATGGTCGTCTCCCCGATGACGACCCCCATCCCGTGATCGATGAACAGGCCGCGGCCGATGGTCGCCCCGGGATGAATCTCGATCCCAGTCCAGCCGCGGGCCAGGTGCGAGACAAAGCGGGCCAGCAGCCGCCGGCCGCGCCGGAACAGCCAGGACGCCAGCCGGTGCAGCACGATCGCGTGCAAGCCGGGATAGGTGAGGAGGATTTCGATCGTTGTTCGCGCCGCCGGGTCGCGCTCGCGGATGGCCCGGATTTCATCAGAGAATGGCATATCGGTTGCTCACTGCTGCCGTGGTCGACGCCGGCGACGCCTGCCGCCGGGATTGTGACCAGCCGCGGAGCGACGAGACCGCCCCGCCCCGGCGTCATTCGGGACGCACCAAGGGTACGCCCCTACCGACAGGAGCAATGTCCTCCGCTAAGGACGAACGGAATCGATCCGATACGGCCAAGCTGCGGCGTCACGCCGTGGTCTCCTATTCGGCCGCGGCTTTGGCGACCGGTTTCGCGGGCTTCTTCTCCGCCGCGACGGGGGACATTTCCTTGGCCGGGCCCGAATCGTTGCTACTGCCCGATTCCTTGGTCGTGCTCCCGTCTTTGCCCGGGCCGGCGTCCGCCGTGGCGGCAGTCTTCGGCTCCGCCTCGGCGCCGTCTTTTTGCGGCGCCCTGCTATCGGTGATGTACCAACCGGAGCCCTTGAAGACGACACCGACCGGCTGGATCACCCGCCGAATCGGCTCCCCGCAGGTCGGGCATTCTGTCAGCGGGTCATCGCTGAAGCGTTGCACGGTCTCGAATTGATGGCCGGCCGGGTCGCAGCGATAGGTATACGTCGGCATTGTCTGTTTCGTTCAATCCTTACCCGACACGATCATCGGGTCAACAACGCCCGCGGCAACCCCGCGGGCGGCACAAACGCCCTGTTTCGACGGTTCATTGTAGCCGGACACGCGCTCGTCAGTCGAGCGCCGCCCCGCCCGAGCCACCGGCCGGCAGCTCGGTCATCTCTTCCCAATTGTCGCCAACGCCGACCTCGACCGCGATCGGCACTTTCAGCTCGACCGCGTTTTCCATGGTCGCGCGCACCAACGCCGCGGTTTCGTCCAGGTCCGAGCGGTCAACCTCCAGCACCAGCTCGTCATGCACCTGGAGCAGGACCCGCGCCTTGAGCGCGCGTTTCGCCAGCTCTGCGGCCAGGTGGTTCATGGCGATCTTCATGATGTCGGCGGCGCCGCCCTGGATCGGCATATTGATCGCCATCCGCTCCGCCGCCATCCGCCGCGCCCCGTTGGACGAGGTGAGATCGGGCAGGAACCGGCGCCGGCCGCTCTCGGACCGCACATAGCCGTACGCCGCGCCGAACCGCAAGATCTCGTCGAAATACGCCTTGACCCGCGGCAGCCGGGCCCAGTAGTCGGTGATGAACCGTTGCGCCTCGGCCCGTGGCAACCCGGTATCGCGAGACAGCCCATACGCCTGCATCCCATACAGGACGCCGAAGTTGACCGTTTTTGCCACGCGCCGCATCTCGGTCGTGACGTCCGCCGGATCGATCCCATAAACGATCGCGGCGGTGGCGCGATGGATGTCCGACAGGCCGCTGAACGCTTCGATCAGGAACGGTTCGCCGCTGAGATGGGCCAGCAGCCGGAGCTCGATCTGCGAATAATCGGCGGCCAGGAGCACGGCATCGTCGAACAAGCGAAACTCGGGCCGGTGATCGGCGACGAAGGCCCGCCGCACCCGGCGCCCCTGCTCGGTCCGGATCGGAATGTTTTGCAAGTTGGGATTGGTCGATGAGAGCCGGCCGGTGGCCGCCACGGTCTGGTTGAACGAGGTATGGACCCGGCCGGTCTCCTGGTTGACCTGCAACGGCAGCGCATCGACATACGTGGACTTCAGCTTGCCGAGCTGCCGGAACTCCAGGATCAGGTCGATGATCGGATGCCGGTCCCGGATCGTTTCCAGCATGTCGCCATCGACCGAATAGCCAGTCTTCGTTTTCCGGCCGGAGGGCAGGCCCAGCTCCTCGAACAAGAGGGCCGCCAGTTGGCGCGTCGAGTTAATATTGATCTCCCGGCCGGCGACCGCGTGGATCTCGGATTCAAGCTGACCCATCCGGGCCGTAATCTCGGTCGAAAACTCGGCCAGAAAGGCCACGTCAACCGCGATTCCCACGCTCTCGATATCGATCAGCACCGGCACCAACGGCAGCTCGATGTCGAACAGGAGCGGATCGAGATTTTGCTCCGTGATCTCGGCCCGCAGCAGCTCGGTCAGCTCATAGGTGGCCTCGACGTCGCCACAGGCATACTCACCGGCGATGGCGGAATCGACCTTGTCCATCGTCAGTTGATTGCGCCCGGTGCCGATCAGCGCCGTGATCTCGGTCATCTCGATCCCGAGCCGGGTGAACGCCATGTCCTTCAATCGGAGCGAAGTCTGGTTCAGGAGGTAGCCGGCGATCATCGTGTCGAAGCCTAGCCGGCCGACGGTGTAGCCGTGACGTTCCAGAACCGCGATGTCGTATTTTCCGTGGTGGGCATTGGCGGCCAGCGCCGGGTCCGCCAAGACCGGTCCCAGCAGCTCATGGACCCGCTCGAAGCTGAGCTGCTCACCGTCCCCGACCCGGTGCGCCAACGGGATGTAAAACCCCTCGTCCGCGCTGACCCCGATCGCGATCCCAACCAGCCGGGCGGTCTGGGGATCGGTCGAGTCGGTCTCGACATCGACCGCGTAGCTCCCGACCTCGCGCACGCGGCTGATTAAGTGCTGGATTTCATCCTCGGTCCTGACGATCGTTCGGTTCGACGGCGGCCGGGCGACGATTTCGCGCTTGGCCTCTTCCAGCTGGCCATTGGCCGCCTCCGGCAGCCGGTTGACCAGGGAGCGGAACTCGAGCCGCCGGAAGAGGTCGATCACCGCCTCCCGGTCATAATTGCCGACCGCGCTCCGCTCGCGGTCGATGGCGATGTCGAGATCGCGCACGATCGTCGCCAACCGCTTGCTTCGGCGAGCCCCGTCGACATTCGCCTCAATGGCGTTTCGAGCCCGGGTCGGCGTCACCTCACCGACATGCTCGATGATGCGCTCGATGGCGCCGAACTGGCTGATCAGCGCCTTCGCCGTCTTGTCGCCAATCCCGGGCACGCCGGGGATGTTGTCGGAGGTGTCGCCCACCAGCGCTTTGTAATCGGGCACATGCTCCGGGCCGAAGCCATACCGTTTCTCCACCGCCGCCCGGTCGAACAGGCGCAGCTCGCCAAAGCGTTGCGAACCCGGCAGGACGACCACCACGTTGTCGTCAACCAACTGCAATAGATCGCTATCGCCGGTGACAATGACGACGCGCAGGTCACCGTCCGCGCTGCATTTCCGGGAGAGACTGCCGATGACGTCGTCGGCCTCGTAGCCGGGCCGCTCTTCAATCGGGATGCCGAGGGCCTCGATCAGCTCCCGCACCCGCGTCACCTGTGACCGCAAATCGTCCGGCATCTCGCCCCGATTCGCTTTGTACTCGGCGAACTCCTCCTCGCGGAAGGTCTTGCCGCCCTCGAGGGCGATGATCGCGTAGTCCGGCCGCTCGTTCCGCAGCACGTCGAGCAGCATCGAGGCGAAACCGAAGACGGCGTTGACCTGCTCGCCGGCCGAGGTCCCGATCGAGCTCGGCAGCGCGTGATAGGCGCGAAAGATCAGGCCATAGCCATCCACCAGCAGGAGGGTTGGCCGGTCATCGGGCGGTCGTGGGCTTTCGGTAGTCACGGCGTCTCCTTGCTCATTGCCAGGATGAAGTATCGCTGATCCAGGGAGGGTGTGGCGATGCGCCACCGCATCCGTCCGTATGGTCGCCGCTGACCCGCGATGACTGTTCCCGGCATCAGAAGGAGCAAGTATTCATCGGCCCGGCCGCAACTTGTTATACTTCGCTACCGGTTTCGTGTTGTCCCGATCCGTGCGCCGGCGCGGGAAATCCGCCGGTGATCGGCTCCCCGTTCGGGATCAAGCATAAGAGGAGTTCCAGTCAACCTTATGGAGCAGAGTGCCGTCCAGGCGGTCGCCCGCGTCGCGTGCGATAACGTCGAGCGCGTGGTGGTCGGCAAGCGGCACGACGTGCTGCTCGTCATCGTTGCCCTGTTGTGCCGGGGCCATATCTTGATCGAAGACGTTCCCGGCGTCGGCAAGACGGTGCTCGCCAAGGCGATCGCCCGCACCCTCGGGTGCACCTTCAAGCGCATCCAGTTCACGCCCGACCTGCTTCCCAGCGACGTGACCGGGGTCAACGTCTTCAATCAGCAAAGCGGCCGCTTCGAGTACCGGCCGGGCCCAGTCGTCGCCCAGCTCGTCCTCGCTGACGAGATTAACCGCGCCACCCCCAAGACCCAGGCCTCCCTCCTCGAAGCGATGGAGGAGGCCCAGGTCACGGTCGATGGCGTCACCCACCCCTTGCCAGAGCCCTTTATCGTCATGGCGACGCAGAACCCGATCGAATACGAAGGCACCTTCCCCTTGCCGGAAGCACAGCTCGACCGCTTCCTGCTCCGCATCGCCCTTGGCTATCCCGGTCGCGCGGCGGAGCTGGAAATGCTCAACCGCCAGCACCGCTCCCACCCCCTCGATTCGCTCCAGCAAGTCGTTCGAGTCGAGGAGCTGGTGCATGCGCAGGCGGCGGTCAAAGACGTCCATGTGGCGATGCCGATTAAGGAGTACATCTACGCCCTGGTAGAGGCGACCCGCTCCCACCACGATGTGTACCTGGGGGCCAGTCCCCGCGGCTCGCTGGCGCTCTACAACGCCTCGCGGGCCTGGGCCGCGATCCAGGGCCGTGACTACGTGACGCCCGACGACATCAAGGTCCTGGCCGACCCGACGCTGGCCCACCGGATCATCGTCAACCCCTCGGCCCGGATGAAGAACGTCGATAACCGGGTCATCATCAGCGACCTGCTGGCCCGGGTGCCGGTCCCCGGCGCCCGCCCGGTGCCATGATGAAGATCACGCCATCACCATGAACGCGATCAAGATCATCGTCCTCATCATCGCCGCGATCGTGGTCGGCCAAACGACGAACTGGGAGGCGGCCGATCAGGTCGCCGTCGCTCTCATCGTGCTCCTGGTCCTCGCCTGGTCCTGGAGCCGGTTCAGCTTGCGCGGTCTGACGGTCAACCGCCGCGTGGCTTCCGACCGGACCCAGGTGGGGCAGCTCCTGACCGAACAAGTTGAGATCAGGAACGGCGGCCGGCTGGGCAGGCTCTGGCTCGAGGTGCTGGACCAGTCGACGCTGCCCAACCATGCCGTCAGCCGGGTCGTCAACGTGCCCCGCCAGGGCGCCATCGCCTGGGAGGTCGTCACCCGCTGCGTCCGGCGCGGCCGCTACCGGCTCGGGCCCCTTGCCTTCCGCTCGGGCGATCCGTTGGGCATCTTTCCGAAGCGGTCCGTCGCCCCTGAGCTGCAGGAGATCATCGTCTATCCGGCGGTCATCCCGCTCGAGTCGGTGCCGGTGCCGACCGGGTTGTTGGCCGGGGGCGATGCCCTGGACCGGCGGACGCCGTTCACCACGCCGAACATCGCCGGGGTCCGTGAGTACTCCCCCGGCGATGCCTTCAACCGGATCAGTTGGTCGACGACGGCGCGAACCGGCCGTCTGATGGTCAAGGAGTTCGATCTCGATCCCACCGCCGATATCTGGCTCGTGTTGGACTTGCAAGGCGGCGTCCACCGGACCGCGAGCCGCCCGCTCAATTTCGTCCCCAACGCGGACGGAGCGTTCCCGCTCGAAGCCTGGCTCGATTCGACCGAGGAGTACGCGGTAACGATCGTCGCCTCGCTGGCCGGTCACTTTCTCCGGCAGCGCCGAAACGTCGGCTTGATTGCCTCCGGCGTCCATCTCGAAGTCATTGCCCCGGACCGCTCCGACCGCCAACTCGTCAAAATCCTCGAGGATCTCGCCGTCGCCACGGCCGATGGCGGCCTCTCCCTGGGCGAGGTCCTCGTTGCCGAAGGGCGCCGCTTCTCCCGCCACGACTCGTTGGTGGTGGTCACGCCATCGACCGACGAATCGTGGGTCGCCACCCTGGCCGAGATCAGCGGTAAGCGCGTCCGGACCGCGGCCGTGCTGGTCGAGCCGGAAACCTTTGCCCACGCGCCATCGTCTTTGATGGCAATCAGCGGGTTGGTTGCCGCCGGCATCCCCGCCCAGCTCGTGAAGTATGGTGATGATATCGCCGCCACCCTCGCCGTGGCGCCGGGAACCATGGCAGGAAGATATCGTGGCTAGTCTCGCTCCCGCCCCCATCAACTCACCCGTCCCGGCGGATCGCCTCCAAGATCGCCCGCGGCGGATGGTGCCGGCCGAAGGTTGGACCACCGTCCTGCTCCACGGCCTGATCCTATCGGCGACCGCGTGGACCGTGGAACGTGCCGCCTGGGCGCCGGACCGCACCTATCTGGCGGCGATCGCGATTCTGGGCCTGGTAATTGGCTTTTTCTTGGCCAAGATCCACGCCCCGGACCTGTTGGCACATCTCGCCGCCTTCTGGATCGGCACCGCGGTCGTCATCGCCAGCGCCGTGGAGCGGATGGGCGACGGCCTCGCCAGCCCGCGGGAGCGATTGGCGTTGCTCGGTGAGCAGGCGCTCGGCTGGTATCGGGACATCCTCTCGGGGCAAGCGATCGACGATCCGCGACTCTTCGCCATGCTGCTCGGCCTGACCATGTGGTTGGTTGCCTACACCTCGGCCTGGGTGCTCTACCGGCGCGGCTGGCTGACGACGGCGATCGTCCTGCCGGGGGTCATCACCGTGGTCAACCTCGGCTATTCGCCCGGCGACGGTAGTTGGCCGCTGCTGCTCTTCATCGTCGCTGCCTGCCTCCTGGCCACCCGGCACTACGCCTACCGGCGGGAGCTGGAATGGTCCCGCGGCCGGCTGCCGCGGCCGCGCCGCCTGCCGGGACAGTTCCTCCTGGCGGGGACGGTCGTCGCCCTCGTCGTC
>JACCYK010000382.1 GCA_013696525.1 Chloroflexia bacterium | reverse complement strand
AGTCTGGATCACCCGGTTCCAGGTGTCGAACGACGTTTGGTGCAATGGACCGTCTGACGGCCCAATCCCCGCGTTGTTGACGAGGATGTCGATGGCGGGGAACGCCTCGTCGATCTGATTGAACATGGTGTCCACATCCGCTTCGGCCCCAACATCGGCTTGGAGAACGAGGGCGTGGCCGCCGGCTGCCGCGATCGCATGCGCCGTCCGCTCCGCGCCGTCGCGGTCGCGGTAATAGTTGATGACGACGTTCGCGCCCTCCCGCCCGAACGCTTCGGCAATGCCCTGGCCGATGCCATTGCTGGCCCCGGTCACGACGGCAACCTTGCCCTGAAACCGCACGCCTCGCCTCCTCCGCACCGTCACCGCGCCGGGCATGGAGTATACCGGTCGAGACGGTCGCCGCCGGCGAAGCATGGTCCTCGTACCGGTGATCGCGGCAAGTCCGCACGCTCCCGGGCGCGACGCTACACGGGAAGCAGACCTTCGACCCGGAACAGCTCGGCGTTGAGGATCGAGGCCCCGGCGGCGCCGCGGATCGTGTTGTGGCCGAGGACCACGAACTTGGTGCCGAGCAACGGACAGGGCCGGACCCGGCCGACAACCGACGCCATGCCGGCGGCGGCATCGCGGTCAAGCACGGGCTGCGGCCGGTTCAGCTCGTGGCGAACAATCACGGGTTGGGGGGGAGCGCTCGGCAGCCCCAGCTCCTGCGGCCGGCCACGGAAGGACTCGAAGGCGTCGATGACCTCGTCGGGATCGGCGGGGCGAGCGAGGCGGACCGAGACGCACTCGGTGTGGCCGTCGCGCACCGGCACCCGATTGCAATGGGCGGACATCGCGATCTCGGCATCCTGGAAGCCGCCGTCATAGCCGCCGAGCAGCTTGAGCGTTTCCTCGGCCATCTTTTCTTCTTCCGAGGGGATGAACGGCACCACGTTGTCGATGATGTCGAGCGATGGCACGCCCGGATACCCGGCGCCGGAGACGGCTTGGAGTGTGGCGACGAAGACCGCTTCCAGGCCAAACGTTTGCTGGAGCGGCTTCAGGGCCAAGTTGAGGTGGATCGCCGAGCAGTTCGGATTGGCGACGATGAAGCCGCTCCAGCCGCGACTCTGGCGCTGGCGGTCAAGGACCCGCACATGGTCGGGATTGACCTCCGGGATGAGCAACGGCACGTCCGGCTCCATCCGGTGCCGGGAGGTGTTGGTAAAGAGAGCGCGGCCCTCGCGGGCCATGCGTTGCTCGATCTCCTCGGCCACCTCACCGGGGAGGGCGGAAAAGACCACGGGGCTGTCGAGTGAGCCGCTGTACTCCTTGACCGCCAGCTGAGCCGCACTGTCTGGCATTGTCGCGTCGAGCCGCCAGTCCGTGGCTTCAGCATAGGCTTTGCCGGCGGATCGGTCCGAGGCCACCAGCTCGGCGACGCGAAACCAGGGGTGCGTCGCCAGGAGCTGCACGAATCGTTGGCCAACACTGCCCGTGGCCCCTAAGACGGCGACGGGAATTCGCTCATCGCCCGCGTGTTCCATTTCTGATCTCCTTCACACCGGCGATCACACCCGGTGCGGATTAGCCGACGCGGACGCTTTCGGCCAGTAGCTCGGACCGGCGCGGCCGCCGGCCCTGGTTCGGCCGTGACTCCGATTGAATGAAGGCCGTATGGAGGGCCAGGACGGCCCGCTCGGCCTGCGCCGAGGGGATGGCCGCGGTGAGCGCCACATTGGAAAGCTGCTGGCTGGCGGAAAGGACCGAGACGCCGGCCCGGTTCAGCACTTCCAGGGTGCGAGCGAGGGCCGAGGGCCGGGCGGCGGCGCCTTCGCCAACGGCGGCAACGAGGGCCACGTCCTCGGCGCAGCCGACCACCGCCTCAATGTCGGCCCCCGCCAGGGCGTTCTCCAGCCGCTCCCGGACTTGGAGACAGCCGCCGTGGGCGTTAGCATCGACCAGGTAGGTCATCCGGCGCCGCGACGACGCTTGAGACACGGCGGCGATCTCGATCCGCTCGTCGTGCAGGCTGGAGAAGACGGTGGCGGAGGCCGCGGCCAAATCCTCCAGTTCGGGGACATCAACCGTTAACAGCATCAGGTCATGCAGCGCGGTGACGGCCTTGACGGTATCGCCCGTCGATTCCCGAGTCACCAGCGTGCCCGGCTCGTTTGGCGCGAAGGTGGAAAGGATGCGGACCGGGATACCCAGCGCCACGGCCGGGCGAATGGTCCGGGGGTGGAGCACCTTGGCGCCAAAGTGAGTCAGCTCCTGTGCCTCGTCATAGC
>JACCYK010000343.1 GCA_013696525.1 Chloroflexia bacterium | reverse complement strand
GACCAGGGCCACGGGCGGTTTTGTCATCCACGCCCGCTTCGCCGCCCGAGAGCCGAATGCATCATGCTATACTCCCGCCGCGTCGGTGGCCGGCGGGCGACCAGGCCGGATGGAGGATCCCCGCGTGGAAGTCGCGCTGCTGACCGGTTTAGGACTCGCGGCGCCGGCCGGTCTGAACGCCTACATCCCGCTCCTCGTGTTGGCCCTGGCCGGCCGCTTCTCGGACACGGTGACCCTCGCCGCTCCCTACGATGTGTTGTCCTCGAACCTCGGCCTCGGCGTCATCTTGCTCTTGCTCAGCATCGAGCTCGTGGTGGACAAGGTACCGGGGCTCGATCACCTCAACGACCTCGTCAATACCGTGATCCGCCCCGCTGTTGGCGCGCTCCTCATGCTCAGCGTGACCAGCGACGCGGTCTCGATCAATCCGGTCCTGGCCGGCCTGCTCGGTCTTGGCGCGGCGGGGACCGTGCATGCCGCTAAGGTGACCACGCGCGTTACCTCGACCGCGACCACCGCCGGCCTGTTCAACCCGCTGCTCAGCTTCGGTGAGGACGTCATCGCCGCGGTCTCATCGATCCTCGCCATCTTCGTCCCCCTCGCGGTGCTCGTCTTCTTGATCGGCTTTGCCGTTTTCGCCGGCTGGGCGCTCCTCCGCCGGCGGCGGTCAGGCGTGGCCAGAGTCGCTACCGGTGAGTCGCCAAACGTGCCCCGATGAGCGTCAAGGTGTACGCTTTGCCGGCGGCAGGAGCCGGGGATTAGCAGATGGCGACCGTTCAATTCAAGGATTACTACCAAACGCTGGGGCTTGCCCGCGACGCCGACGAGAAGGCGATCCGCGCTGCCTACCGCAAGCTCGCCCGCCAACACCACCCCGACCTCAATCCCAACGACCCCGCCGCCGAGGAGCGCTTCAAAGAGGTCAACGAAGCCTACGAAGTCCTCACCGACGGGGACAAGCGCAAGCTCTACGATCGGTTTGGCGAAGATTGGCAACGCTATCGCGACGCCGGCTTCACCGGTGACGAGCCGGCCGGGCGAGCCGGTGGCCGAACCACCTTCGACCCAGATGATTTTGGCAGTTGGTACACGGGGCAGACCGACCCGCGAGGCGGCCGCGCCGGGCGACCGGAGTGGGAATTCCACGAAGCCGAGAACGGGGACGAGAGTACCGGGTTCTCGGACTTCTTTCAGACGCTCTTTGGCGCCCGCGGCCGTGACTCGACCCGTGGCCGAGCCACCGCGTCATTCCGGCAGCAACCGCGCCGCGGCGAAGATGCCGAGGTGCCGGTCGAGGTGACGTTTGACGAGGCGTTCCACGGCACCAGCCGCAACGTGCAGTTGCAGACGCGGGAAGTCTGTCCGACCTGCAACGGGCTCGGCCTGGTCCGAGAAACGACCTGCCCTACCTGTGATGGCACCGGCATCGTCACCCGGACCAAGACGCTCGAAGTGACAATCCCCCCCGGCGTCGCCACCGGTTCCCGGATTCGCGTCGCGGGCCAGGGTAACCCGGGGGTAAGCGGCGGTCCAAATGGTGACGTCTACCTCCGGACCACGGTGCGCCACGATCCTCGCTTCGAGCGCGACGGCGACGAACTGCGAACCGCGGTCGACATTCCCTTGACCACCGCCGTGCTCGGCGGCGAAACCGTGATCCCCACGCCGACCGGACGGGTGGTGCTGACCATCCCGGCGGAGACGCAGCCGGGCCGGCTGTTCCGGCTGCGCGGGCAGGGCATGCCGCGGCTGAAGGGCCCGAAAGGGCAACGCGGCGATCTCCTGGCCCGGACCAAGGTGTCATTGCCGGTGCGGCTCAGCGAGCACGAGCGTGAGTTGTTCGAAGAATTGCAGCGGCTGCAGGCGGAGCGTGCGACATGAGCGAACGACGGCCGGGCGCAATCGAATTCCGGCAGGGGTCGAACCCGCGACGTGAGGTCCCGTTGAATCTCGAGCCGCGATACGAAGTGACGGTTGTCGCCGCCCGGACCGGGACGCACATCACGACCATCCGCCGCTACGAGGAGATCGGGCTGGTGCATGCGATCACCGTGCGGTCCGGCGCCCGGCTCTATTCCGACGCCGATATCGACCGCATCCGGCGGGCCCGGCGGTTGATCGACGACCTTGGCGTGAACCTGGCGGGAGCGGCGGCGATTCTCCAGCTCCGAGAGCAGTTGGTCGCCTTGCAACAGGAGTTCCAACTCCTGCGCGATCGGCGTCCCGGCTCGTAGCCCGCTCGTCACACCGCCCCGGTCCCGAGTCAGCATTGTCCCGAACCAGACGGAGGAAAAACGATGCCAGCGACGATCGTCATGGGCGGACAATGGGGTGACGAGGGGAAAGGAAAGCTCACCGACGCCCTGGCCGGCGGCGCCGTGATGGTCGTTCGCGCCAACGGTGGCGCCAATGCCGGGCACACCGTCGAGAGCGAGCAAGGGGTGTTCAAGCTGCACTTGATTCCCTCCGGCATCCTCCGGCCGGACTGCACCTGCATCATTGGCGCCGGCGTGGTGATCGATCCCGCGTCGCTGGTGGGCGAAATGGATGCGCTACTTGCCCGCGGCGTCGGTCTCGATCACCTCTGGATATCCGACCGGGCCCACCTCGTCCTGCCGTTCCATCCCCTTCTCGACCACTTGGAGGAAGAGCGCCGGGGCGACGCCGGCATCGGCACCACCCTGCGTGGGATCGGCCCCGCCTACGCCGACAAGGCGGCCCGGTTGGGAATCCGAGCGGCCGATCTCCTCGACGAAGTGTCACTCCGGTCGTCACTCGGGAAGGCGCTCGACATCAAGAATCGCATCCTCTCCTCGGTATATGGCCAGGTAGCGCTTGACCTTGACACCATGCACAAGGAGCTGGTCGACCTCGGCGAACGCCTACGGCCATACATCAGGCCAACCGAGCTGATGGTCCAGGACGCGCTCGACGCTGGGGCGCATGTCGTCGTCGAGTGCGCCCAGGGCGCCATGCTGGACATCGACTACGGCACCTACCCCTTTGTCACCTCGTCGTCTCCGACCGCCGCCGGCGCCTGTCAGGGGGCCGGGGTCGCTCCGAACCAGGTAAGCCGGGTGCTGGGCGTCTTCAAAGCGTACGGCACCCGGGTCGGCACCGGGCCATTTCCCACCGAGCTGTTTGATGCCGCCGGTGACACCATCCGCGAGCGCGGGCGAGAGTACGGCACGACCACCGGCCGGCCCCGCCGCACCGGTTGGTTCGACGCCGTGGCCGCCCGGCAAGTTGTCCGGCTCAATGGCATCACCGACGTGGCGCTGACGTTGCTCGATGTGCTTGATACCTTCGCTGAGATCAAGGTCTGCACGGCGTACCGGCACCAGGACACCGAGGTGCGGCACCTCCCCGCCCGGGCGGAAGACCTGGCGCAAATGTCGCCGGTCTACGCCTCGTTGCCCGGCTGGATGGAATCAACTCGATTGGCCCGCACCGCAACCGGACTCCCCGACGCGGCCCGCGCCTACATCGCGTACTTGGAATCCGCGATCGGCGCCCCAATTAGCATCGCCGGGGTTGGTCCCAGCCGGGACGAACTGGTGCCGATGCGCGATGACGCGATCGCCGGCATGCTCGTGACCGCCTGAGCCCATGTTACGCCTCTTTGGACGTGGCCGGCCGAATCCACGCCAGCTCGTCCCGCGGGTCGCGGCCCATCAGGTCGCGAATCGCGGTCAGCGCCGATTTTCCGGCGAAGAGAATGGCATGGAGCTGCTCCGTGATCGGCAGCTCGATGCCGTGCCGGCGGCCAAGCTCGGCGGCGGTCTCCGTGGCGACGACACCCTCGGCCACCTGGCCCAGCTCGTCCAGGATGTCAGCCAGGGCTCGTCCCTTCGCCAGCTCACGGCCCAACCGGTAGTTACGACTGAGCGGGCTGGCACAGGTTGCCACCAGATCGCCGAGCCCGGCCAGGCCGGCGAAGGTCAACGGGTTGGCGCCGGCGGCGACTCCAAGCCGGCCAATCTCAGCAATACCTCGCGTCATAAAGCCAGCCTTGGCGTTGTCCCCCGCGTCAAGGCCATCCGCCATCCCAGCCCCGATCGCGACGATGTTCTTGAGCGCGCCGCCCATCTCCACCCCCACCAGATCCAGGCTCGTGTAGCATCGGAATTGTTGGCTCATCAGGTGGTCCCGGGCGCGGGCCGCGGCCGCTTGGGGCCCGGCCACCACGGTCGCCGCCGGCAACCCGCGGGCGATCTCGACCGCCAGGTTGGGCCCAGACAGCGCACAGATGCGTTCCGGCGCATCCGGCCCCAGTTCGTCCCCGAGCACCTCGCTCATCCGCTTCAAGCTACCCCGTTCCAGACCCTTCGCCGCGCTGACCACCACCGCCTCTCCCACGAACGGCGCCAGCTCCCGGGCGGTCGCGCGCATGGCCTGGCTCGGCACCGCCAATAGGAGCATCGAGGCTCCGGCGCACGCCTCCGCCAGGTCGGAGGCGATGACGACCGCCGGCGGCAGCTCCGCCTCCGGCAGGTAGCGCGCGTTGCGGCGGGTCCGCGCGATCGCCGCCGCTCGCTCAGGTTCCCGCACATACAGCGTCGCCGCTTGACCCGCCCTGGCCGCGAGGAGGCTCAGGGTCGTGCCCCAACTGCCCGCGCCGACAACCGTGACCCGTCCCGTCGCCTGTACCATGAGTGTTGCTCCAGTCATTGGCCTGAACCGAGCCGCGCGGCCGGTCTGTCACGCTCTCGATCGCGGAGCGCCGCGGCCGGACCGGGACGTCCAGCCTACCGCGGGTTGGTGTCCACCAGGTGCGGGCGGCGCGGTCATGCGGTACGGTTGAACCCATTGAGGAGCCCGGGCGCCGGTAGAAGGAGACCAGCAGCAATGGCGGACCAGCTAACGTTCTCGGCAGAGCTTGACGCGGTGGCGATCCAACGCATCATTCCCCATCGCTACCCATTCCTGCTCGTCGACCGGATCACCGAGCTTGAGCCGGGGAAGCGGGCGGTCGGACTCAAGAATGTCACCATCGGCGACCCCTTCTTCGCCGGCCACTTCCCCGGCTATCCGGTGATGCCCGGCGTGCTGATCGTCGAGGCACTGGCCCAGGTAGGCGCCGTCGCCCTGCTGACAACCGATGAGTTCAAGGGCAAGTTGGCTCTCTTCGCCGGCATCGACAAGGTCCGCTTCCGGCGGCAAGTGATGCCGGGCGATGCGCTCGTGTTGACCGTCGAGCTAGGCCAGATCAGGCGCACCATTGGCTCCGGCACCGGGGTGGCGACGGTCAACGGGGATGTCGCCTGTCGCGGCGAGCTGATGTTCGGCCTCGTCCCGGCGCCGGAAGGATTGTAGGACGCTGCCATCGGCCCGATCGAGCCGGCCGCGGGTCGAGGTTTCGGTGTGATTGCCGATGACGGCGTACAATTGCGCGTCGGGTACGGGTCGTGCCCTCCGGCCCGGTTGGCCGGACCGAATCGAAGAAGATTGGCAGGCAGGGAGTCGATGGCCGCATCGGGTCGGGTCGTGGGGCTGGTACTGATCGTTGCCGGGGTGGTGATCGGTATTGGGGTCGGCGCCTGGTTGTATCTTGGCATCCAAGAAGGCAACCTCCAGGGCTCGGGCGCCGTCTTTGGCCTCGTCCTGCTCTTCGGCGTCCTCGTGTTGCCGCTCATCGGCGGTGGCGTCTACTTCCTCCTCCGGGGCCAATCCGAAGCCAAGGAGCTGGCTCAGGTCCAGGAACAGCGGCGGCTGCTCGATATCATTTCTACCCAAGGCCAGGTCTCGATCGCGGACCTGGTGATGGAAATGCGGTCAACCCGCGACCGGGTCCAGAACGATCTCTATTCGCTGGTCGGCCGTGGGTTGTTCAGCGGTTATGTCGACTGGAACAAAGGCGTCTTGTATTCGGTCGAGACGTCACAGCTCCAGGGCCGGCACACCTGCCCAAATTGCGGCGGCCAGGTTGAGCTTGCCGGCAAAGGGTTGATTAAATGCCCGTTCTGCGGGGCCGAGATCTTTTTGCAAGGCTGAGCGAGCGAAGGAGGAATGCATGTCCAGCAACCTCGGGGACCACATCGAGCGCCAGGTCGGCGGCCTGCTTGACCGGATCCCCGGCTACCGCGGCTATCGCTCCAAGGAGGATCGCCGCGATGCCGATCGCCGGGTGCGCGATCACGTCGTCACCGCCTACACGGCCGAGGCAAACCGGGTGGCGCGGGTTGCCGCTCAACTCGCCGACCAACGCCGCCTGTCCGAGATCGGCCCGGTCGATGACTTTGCCCAGTCCCTTCGTCATTTTATCGACCGGGTGCGGACCGCGACCTATGGCTATGGCGGCCTGATGGGGGATCGCGACGTTGACGCCTCCGCGCTGGACCAGCTCCGGCTCTTTGACGAAAGTCTCCTCTCCGGCATCGATGAGCTACAGGGTCCGATCGCCGACCTCGAAGCCGCGCTCGCCGGTCAGGAGAACCTGGCGGCGCCGGCCCGCGCCGGCACCTCCGTCGTCCGCGCATTGCTCGCTCGCTTTGAACTGCGCGGCGAAGTGGTCGAAACCGGGAAAGCGGCGTCTCAGGAAAGTGTGCTGCGGGTGCTGGAACCGGTCGCCGCCTCCGCCACGCCGGCGGCCTATGCGCTGAACGCCGGTGATGCGCTGGCGATCCTCGGCGACGATTTCCTCGTTCGCGGCCGGATTATGGTCGACGCCGGTCAATCGTCGTTCCGCCTGTTTCAACTCTCTGACGAGGCCGGGGGCGAATGGCTCTTCGCCCCGCTCGACCCCGCCGCCGGCCTTTCCCGGTTGACGCCGGTCACGGCGCCGCCGGCAGGCGCCTCGCCCGTGATTGACGGCGTGACGTATGCTCGCCGGCTCGCCGGCTCCGGCGACGGCGAGATCATCGGCGTCGGCGGCTCGTCGGGCGCGCGGCCGGTCCGGTTTGAGACCTTCGGCGGGGCCGACGATCCGGCCCGGGTCGCCCTGCTGCTCGATTGGGGCACGGAGCGGCAAGCCTTCGCCGGCCGCGCGGTCCACCCGAACGACGTGGAAATCTTCGGCCGCCCGAGCGAGCAGCTCAACTAGGGATCATCGTCTCGTCACGACTGGAAACACGCCGGGCGGTTCGATTCCGGCTGACTAGGAGGAACGCAATGGGTGTTATGGATCGGCTCTCGCGCTTGATTCGCGCCAACGTGAACGACATGATCGATCAGGCGGAAGATCCGGAGAAGATGATCGATCAGATCCTGCGCGACATGCAGGAGAACATGACGACCGCCCGCTCCCAGGTGGCGGCGATGATCGCCCAGGAAAAGGAGCTTGAGGCCGATCTCAACGAGAACACGCGGCTCGCCGACGAGTGGAGCCGCAAGGCAGAGCGAGCGGTCGACGCCGGCAAGGACGACCTGGCCCGCGAAGCGCTGCGCCGGAAGCGGGACACCGAAGAGAACTCCCGCGTCTACGCCGACCAGCACAAGGTCCAGGAAGGCGCCGTCAGCAAGCTCAAGGATCAACTACGGCAACTGGAGTCGAAGTACCAATCGACCCTTAGCCAGCGCGACTCGATGATCGCCCGGCAGCGGCGGGCCAAGGCCCAGACCCAGGTCGCGCAGTCGATCACGGTCTTCTCCCCGCTCGATCCATCATCCGAGCTTGATCGGATGGAGCGCCGGATTCGGGGGGACGAGGCCCAGGCCGCGGCTGCCCTGGAGTTGGGCGAGACCGGGTACGACGCCCAGTTCAAAGAGCTGGAGATGGATGTCGATGTCGAGGACGAGCTGGACGAGCTGAAGCGGCTGGCCGGACGGGGCACGACCCGCGAAATCTCCGCCGAAAGCACGTCCACCAACTCGTAGCCGTGCCGTCTGCCGCCGGAGGGTTCCCTCGTCCGCAACGGTCGAGGTCCCCGGCTCGTCTAGCCCGTGGAGGACGTTATGGCGATCCTTGACTTGATCGAACATCCCGACGAGTACGCGAACGAGATGGTGCATCGGGTGCCGGAATCCGGCTCTGGCGAGTTCCGGCTCGGCTCGCAACTCGTGGTCCGCGAGAGCCAGCGCGCGGTCTTTTTCCGGGACGGGAAGTCGCTTGACGTCTTCGGTCCCGGCCGGCACACGATCTCAACCAACAATATCCCGCTGCTGACCGGGCTGCTTGGCCTCCCCTTTGGCGGTGACTCGCCGTTCCGGGCCGAGGTTTACTTCGTCTCGATGCGAGAGTTCACCGATCTCAAATGGGGCACCGCCCAACCCGCCGTCTACCGCGACACCGAGCTCGGGATGATCCGCCTGCGCGCCTTTGGCACCTACTCGATGCGGGTTCACGATCCTCAACTCTTCGTCAACCAAATCGTTGGCAGTCGCGGCAGCTACTCCACCGGCGCCATCGAGGACTTTTTGCGCAGCATCATCCTCACCGAGTTCAATGACATCCTGGGCTCACTCCAAACATCGATTCTCGACATCCAAGGGATGACGGGCGAGATCGCCACCACGACCCGGAACGCGCTCGGCAGTGACTTTGAACGGCTCGGCCTGGCCCTGACTAGCTTCCAGATCTCGGCCGTGACGCCGCCGGAAGAAGTGCAACAGCGGATCGACGAGCGGTCCGGCATGTCCGTCCTGGGCAACATGCAGGAGTACATGCAGTTCAAGACCGCCCAAGCCATCGGTGACGCCGCCAACAACCCCGGCACCGCCGGCGACGCCACGGCGGCCGGGGTGGGCATCGGCGCCGGCCTCGGCCTCGGCCAGGCGATGGCCCAGTCGATGCGCGACGCCACGAACCCGGCCGCCGCCGCGCCAGCGCCATCCCCCGCCACCACCGGAACGAAGACCTGCCCGAACTGCCAAGCGGCCAATCCCGCCGACGCGAAATTCTGCTCGAACTGCGGTCACCAACTCGCGTAGACAATCGGAGTGCACCCTGCGTTGGCAGATGTGCCATTGCCCGCGAGCGTCACTTGCGATTGCCGCATATGCGACACCGGAAGCTAAAGACTTCCGGCGAGATGAAGACCGCGATCGCCCCTGACACCGCGCAAATCATCGCGGTCGCCGTGTCTCGCTCCCTTCCGGCATTCCTCGGACAAGCGACTTTCTCGCGTCCGTACGCCATAATCGTTCGTCAATAGCCGCTTAAAATGGTACAATTTGGCATGTACAGGCATCGACGTTGCGCTCGTGCGTAAGGGGTAATCCAGGGTGGAAATCGGTAACGTTCGGCTCGCCAGCATCGAATCGGAGATGCAGCAGTCGTACCTCGACTACGCGATGAGCGTCATTGTCCAACGCGCCTTGCCGGACGCTCGCGATGGTCTGAAGCCGGTTCACCGCCGCGTCCTCTACGCCATGGCCGAAATGGGTTTGCGCAACAACACCCGCTACCGCAAGAGCGCCGGTATCGTCGGTGAGGTGCTCAAGAGCTACCACCCCCACAGCGACACCGCGGCCTACGACACCCTGGTCCGGATGGCGCAGCCGTTCAACCTCCGTTACCCGCTGGTCGATGGCCAGGGCAACTTCGGCTCCGTCGACGGCGATGGGGCGGCGGCGATGCGCTACACCGAAGCCCGGCTCTCCGCGATCGCGGACGAGCTGCTGGCCGACCTCGAGAAGCAAACGGTCGACTTCCGGCCAAACTATGACGCCTCGACCGAGGAGCCGACGGTGCTCCCCGCCCGCCTGCCAAATCTGCTGATCAACGGCAGCGCCGGCATCGCGGTCGGGATGGCAACAAATATCCCTCCGCACAACTTGAACGAGATTTGCGACGCGATCGTCCACCTGATCGAGCATCCCGAGGCAAACGTCGAAGACCTGGCGGAAATCGTCAAAGGCCCCGACTTCCCCACCGGCGGCACCATTCTCGGCCGGGAAGGGATTAAAGCCGCCTACGCCACCGGTCGCGGCCGGGTTGTCATCCGGGCCAAGGCGTTCGTCGAGGAATCGGCCCGCGGCAATCGGTACCAGATCGTCGTCACCGAGCTGCCCTACCAGGTCAACAAAGCCGCTCTGCTCGAGCGGATTGCCGAGATGGTCAAGGATGGTAAGCTCGACGGCATCAGCGACCTACGCGATGAGTCGGACCGGTCAGGGATGCGGGCGATCATCGAGCTCAAGCGCGACGCGCAACCGATGAAGGTCCTCAACAACCTGTTCAAGCACACCGCCTTGCAACAGGCGTTCGGCGTCAACATGCTGGCGCTGGTTGAACGGGGCTCCCAGCCGCGGGTCCTGACCCTGAAGCGGGCGTTGCAGGAATACATCGCCCACCGGCAAGAAGTCATCACCCGGCGCACCCAATTCGAGCTGGCACGGGCCCAGCGCCGCGCCCACGTCCTCGAAGGACTGAAGATCGCCCTCGACGCGATCGACGCGGTGATCGCCACCATCCGCCGCTCCCAGACCATTGAGACCGCCCGCAAGAACCTGATGTCCGGCTTTAAGTTGAGTGAGATCCAGGCCAACGCCATCCTCGACATGCGGCTGGCCCGCCTGGCCGCCCTCGAACGCCGCAAGATCGAAGATGAGCTGCGCGAGGTACGAGCCGAGATCAAGCGCCTGGAGACCCTGCTCGCCAGCCCGCATCTCATCCTCGGGCTGATCCGGGACGACATGACGGCGCTGAAGGACAAGTACGGTGACGAGCGCCGGACCAGAATCCAGGACATTTCCGGCGCCCTGAGCGAGGAAGACCTGATCCCTGAAGTCGACGTCCTGGTGACGTTGACCGAGCGAGGATATGTCAAGCGCATCGCCGGCGACGTCTATCGCACCCAGCATCGCGGCGGTAAGGGCATCACCGGGGTGACGATGCGAGACGAGGATGCGATCCGCCATATCCTTGCCGCCAACACGATGGACTCGTTGCTCGTCTTCACGAACCGGGGCCGGGTCTATCAGCTCAAGGTCCACGAGCTACCCGATTCCGGGCGGACGGCAAAGGGTGTCCCCATCGTCAACCTGATCAACATGCAGCCGAACGAGACCGTGACCACTATGCTCCAGATCAAGGATTTCACCTCCGCCTCGCATCTCTTCTTCACCACCAGGCTGGGTCGGGTCAAGCGCACCGGGCTCGACCAGTTCCAGGCGGTCCGCTCCAACGGGCTGATCGCGATCGGGCTGGACGAGGGCGATGAGTTGGTCTGGGTCCGGATGACCAACGGCGACGGTGAGATGCTGCTGGTGACGGAGCAAGGGCAAGCAATCCGGTTCAAGGAGAGCGACGTCCGGTCCATGGGCCGGCCGGCGGCCGGGGTGATCGGTATCCGCATGGAAGCGAACGACCGCGTCATCGCTTCCGAAGCCGCGATCGACGGTCACGATCTGTTCATCATCGCGGCGAAGGGCCTGGGCAAGAAGTCGAAGGTGTCCCAATACCGGCTGATCAGCCGTGGCGGGAAGGGTGTCACCGCCATGAAGCTCACCAGCCGGACGGGACTCATCGTCGCCGCCGGCATGGTTGGCGCCGGGCACTCGGTGATGATGATGAGCACGGGTGGCAAGGTGATCCGGATCCCCGCCTCGCAAATCCCGACCATTGGCCGCGCCACCCAGGGCGTGACGCTGATGCGGATGGATGACACCGAGGTCGTGGCCACCATGACCATTGCCGAGGATCGGGAGGACGGCGCCGAAGAGCCCGGCATGCCGGAGCTCAACGGTCACGCAATGGAGCTTACCGGCGTCCGCGGCCCCGGCCCGTCGACCGCGATTGATCAGAATGGGAGCGGGCCGCGGGCCGCTCCGGCGACTGGCTCCTAACCGTCCGCGCCAGTCGATTCGCGACAAGGGCGGCGATCGGGGCGACCGCCGCCGCCACGACCGTGACGATCAGGATCAAGATCGCGAGCGCCGGCACCGCCAGCCCCCGGCCCGGGGGGGCCACCGGGCCGAAACCCAACCCCCACAGGACGCCGAACTGCACTCCCAGGGCGACCAGTCCGACGAGTGGCCGCCATCGTTTGGGAAACACCCAGCCGATCGCCATGAACAGCGTCGCGAGACCGCACGCCTCGCCCAGCGCCAGCAACGCCGACCGCTCGCCTAGGTCGCCGGGCACCCCCAGGACAGCGGGGACCAGCACCAGGGCCGGGGTGAGCAAGATCCCCGCGTTCTCCGGGGCGTCGGCGGCAAGCGCCGCCACCACCCAGATGATGCCGACAATGGCGGCGACCGCGGCCGCCGTCGCCGCGATCACCAAGCCGGCCGACCCGCTCGAAAACGAGGCGTACGGTACTCGTGAGCTCGCGGTCTGAATGGCAAGGGTCGGCAGCAGGGTCAGGGTACATGCCGCGAGGACGACCCAGCTCCGAAACCAGAACCAACGCTCGCCTTCCCGTGACACATAGAGCCCCGCCAGCTGGAGCAGAATGATGAACAACAGTGCCAGCGGCAGCTCGGTATTCGGACCCGGGAGATTCAGCGTTGCCGCCGCCAGCGCGATCACGGCGGTGATCGCCACCGGGACGACGCCGCCCACGGCGGACCCGATCGCGCCCCGTAGCGGGCTGCTTTCCTTGCGCGCCGTCCGTCGCGATCCTGCCGCCAGGACGACTCGGGACCGATTCGATCGCGGTTCCGGTCCGTTTCCGCCCACCGGACTCGCCGCCTCCCGTCCGCGCATTCAGTCCTTGCTCACGGCCGCTGGCGCCCCATCGCCGCTGAGCAGATCGGCGATCGGTACTTGTCGCCGTTTGCGGCTTCGGAACGCCGACACCGTGGCGATGCCGCACAACTGCAGCATGGCCAGGGATCGCGCCAGACC
>JACCYK010000280.1 GCA_013696525.1 Chloroflexia bacterium | reverse complement strand
GTGGACAACCCATCGTTGATGCCGCTCGATGCGGACGAGCCGCCGACGGTCTTCATTGACGTCCTTGGTCAAGACCTGGGGATGTTGATCGGGCGGCGCGGGGAGCACCTGACCCAGCTTCAGTATCTCGTCAACCTGCTGACTAATCGGCGGCTCGGCAACTGGACGCGGGTCGTGATCGATGTCGAGGGCTATCGCTCCCGCCGCGAGGAATCGCTCGTGGTGCTTGCCGAACGGGTCGCTCGCCAGGTCGCCCGCGGTCGCCGGCCCATCGTGCTCGAACCGATGCCGCCCAACGAACGCCGGATCGTTCACCTGTCCCTGCGTGAGAATCCCGAGGTGACGACCGAAAGCAACGGCGAGGGCAACTTTCGCCGGATCACGGTCCAGCCGGTCCAGTCCCGTGGCTGATCCGCCCGCTCGCCAACCCGGATCGAGCCGGCGCCGGGAGCGCGATGAGTCACTGCCGCCCCGCTGGTACAACAAACAATCCGGGGATCGGTCGCGAGCGCCGCTCGCCGCGGACAGGACGTTGCGCGGTCTGCAAACCGCGCGGACGCCACAATACCTGGTGATAGGCCATATCTGCGCCGACCTGCAAGCCGACGGGAGCGCCGTGCTGGGCGGCACCGCGCTCTACTCCGCGCTGACCGCGGCCAGGCTCGGCTGGCGCGTCGGCGTGCTGACCCGCGGCCGGTTCGGCGTCGAGGTCGATGGCGTCGCCATCCCATCGCTGGAACCGTTCGCCGGGGAGCTGAGCATTGTCACCCAGGAGGCGGAAAGCCCCACCCTATTTGTCAACGAGTATACCGCCGGCCGTAGAACCCAGACGATCCGCCGTTGGGCCGGCCCGATCGACCTGCGGGGCCTGCCGCCACATTGGCGCAACGCCCGGATCATCCATCTCGGCCCGATTGCCCAGGAAATCGACCCGCGCCAGACCGGCGCCCTGACGCCCGGCTTTTTCGGTGCCACGCCGCAAGGATGGATGCGAGAGTGGCCGCATGAGACCGGCGGCCGAGTCAAGATCACCCAGTTGCGGCTGCCGGCCGAGCTGCTGGGCCGGCTCGACGCCGTGGTCGTCAGCGACGAGGAAATCCATCTGGCGCGCGAAGTCATCGACCGGGTGGCCGCCCGCCGCCTTGGCGTCGTCACCCTCGGCGAGCTCGGGGCCCGCATCGCCTACGGCGGGAGCCGGGCGGAGCTTCCCGGCTACCCGGTCAAAACCGTCGATTTGACCGGGGCCGGCGATGTCTTTGCCGCCGCCTTTTTCATTCGCGCCTCCGATCGCGCCGTGTCCGCGATCACGGCGGGCCAGTTCGCGAACGCCGTCGCCGCGCTCAGCTTGCGCGGGATCGGCCCATCCAGCGTCCCCACGCTCCACGAAGTGACGGCGCTCCTCGAAGCGAACCCGGAAGACGACGCCCGCGGACGCCAAATCCGGCACCTACCCTAGACGCGGCGGCCCCTGCCGGATGCGCTGCCTCAAGTCCTCGGGCTGGTTCGGCGCCTCCCAGCGCGACTCAATCCACCATGTCGCGCCCGCTTCGGCCCGCGGTCCGATAATCGCCGCCGTCGCGGCCGGGTCATCACCAGGTGTGACGCCCTCCACCACGATCTCAAACGGCGTCGTGGCCTTTCGGTGCTCCCACACATAGGTTTGGATCGCGGCGATATCCTCCGGCGTTTCACGCCGGTGGTTGCCCCGCTCATCCAGCGGGTTCGGCATCACCCCGTCGAATCGCAGTGCCCGCCGCATCGACTTCGGACGATACCAAGCCGCCGCCACCCAAATCGGGATTCGTGGCATCTGCACCGGCGTCGGCTGGAACGCCATCTCCTCAAACGAGTAGTGCTTGCCGTCATATCGGAACGGCGTGCCGCTCCACAGTCCAGTGAGAACGTCGAGACTCTCATCCAGCAGCTCCGCCCGGGTCACGCGGTCGGTTGGCTCGCCGACATTCGCGAATCCCGGGTCGGTCGTCGCCCCGAGGCCGACGGGGAGAACCAGCCGGCCGTTGGTCAACCGGTCAATCGTCATTGTCTCCCGCGCCAGCTTCCAGGGGCGGCGCCGCGCCGGCGGCGTCAGCATCAACCCCAGCCGGATCCGCTCCGTCCGCATCCCCATCACGGCGAGCACCACCCAGGGGTCGTACACCTCGCCGCCAACCGCGATCCCATCCCAGTAAAACGCGCCGTCCCAGCCGGCAAGCTCGGCCTCATGCGCCAGCTCACCGACCATCCGCGGATCACCGGTAGGAATGATGAACCCGAATCGCACACGTTCCTCCCGTTTACGACATGCGGCCCGCCGCGGACGTCGACGCCAGGCGTCGCGATGCCGGCGGGGCGCTCAGCCGTTGCCCCAGCGCGATCAACGATGCTCCAATCCGGGCTCGGAGATCGGTTCGACCTCCTTCATCGACAGCCACTCCCCGCGCGCCACGAGGAAGGTCGCTCAGCGCCCGAATTTCCGCGATCCGCTCTCGCGTATACGCAGCATTGATCTCAGCGTCCAAGTACGTCAGCACAGTCTTCGCCTTTCACCTAGCGGAGCGACCGCCGTCCGGTGAGGACGCTCGTGTTCCGAACGTACACCCGGAACACTTGTTCTTCACCTCCCTCTATACTACGCTCCAATCAGGCCATGATCGGTCCTGTTTAACCTCGACGGCGAGATTGGTTCGGTTCGCGACAGCGCGTCCTGGGAGGCATCCGTGTACCATCCGACGACGAGAGTGTTGGCCGTCCTCGAAATGCTCCAGGTTCACCGGCGCCTGAGCGGACCGGAGCTGGCGGAACGGCTTGAGGTCGATCTGCGGACCGTGCGCCGGTACGTCACGATGCTGCAAGACCTCGGCATCCCGGTCGAAGCGGAACGGGGCCGCTACGGGGGATACCGGTTGCGCGGCAGCTACCGGCTGCCGCCCCTGATGTTCACGGATGACGAAGCGTTGGCGGTCACCTTGGGCCTGATGGCGGCGCGCCGGCTTGGTCTCGCGGTCGACGCCGCGGCGGTCGAAGGCGCCCTGGCGAAAGTCGAGCGCGTCCTGCCGGCCCCTGTCCGCGAGCGAGTCTCATCGATCCAGGCGACGCTGGTCACGGACTTTTCCGCCCGGCCCGAGATGCCCGGGACGGCAAACCTGATCGCCCTCAGCGCCGCCGCCGCGAACGCGCAACGGGTCCGCATCAATCACCAATCCGCCCAAGGGGCGACGACGGAGCGCACCATCGACCCCTATGGCATCGTTTACTTAAAGGGGCTCTGGTATCTCCCCGCCTACTGTCACCTTCGGCAGGATCTCCGTGTCTTCCGGCTCGATCGCATCGCCGGTATTGCCACGCTTGACGAGAGCTTCACGCCGCCGGTCAACTTCGACCGCATGGGCTTTGTCCGGCAGTCGCTGGCCGAGATGCCGGGCCTGTGGCGGGTTGAAGTCGTCCTCCAGACCACATTGGACGACGCCCGGCGCCGGGTTCCCCTCCATCTGGCGACGTTTGAGGAGGTCGAGGGCGGCGTCATCCTCCGCCAGAACACGGAAGGGCTGGAAGAGATTGCCCGGCAATTGATTTGGCTCGGCGTGCCGTTCATCGTGCGCCGGCCGGAAGAGCTTCGGGACGTGCTCCGCCAGCTCGCCAGCGAGATCAGCGCCACGGCAAATCGCGCGGAGGCCGCCCGCATCTCCGCTTCATGACGATGACGATTCACGCGCTTCCGCCACGAGGCGGGGCTTGGT
>JACCYK010000276.1 GCA_013696525.1 Chloroflexia bacterium | reverse complement strand
GCCTGGTCCTACGATCTGGCCACGCCGCGCGACCAGGCGCTCTTCCGCCGCCTCGCGGTCTTTGCCGGCGGCTTCACGCTGGAGGCGGCGGTCGCGGTGGGCGAGCCCGAGCCCGAGGCCGAGATCGTCGATGGGATTGGCCGGTTGCTGGACCAAAGCCTGCTCCGCCGGATCGATGGCCCGGCGCCGGGAATCGCCGACGAACCCCGCTTCAGGATGCTGGAAACGGTTCGCGAGTATGGCCTGGAGCGGCTGCGGGAGGCGGGTGACGAGCCCGCGGTGCGGCGCCTCCACGCGACGTACTCCCTCGATTTCGTCGAACGAGTGGAAGCGGTCATGTTCGGGACCGTGATGAGCCAGTGGCTGGACCGGTTGGAGGCGGCGTGGCCGGACCTGCGGGCCGCGCTCGCCCACTTCGTCGCCACGGGTGACCCCCTGGGCGAGTTGCGACTGGCGGCGATGATGTCGGAGCTCTGGCTCTATCGCGGCCATCTGCCGGAGGGCATCGCCGCCCTCACCCGTGCCGTGGCGGGCAACCCGCGGGTGCCGCCCGCCTCGCTCGCCCGGGCTCACTCCGAGCTGGCCATCCTCTGCTACCACGCCGGCGATTTCGAGCGGGCGCTCGCCCACAGCGCCGCCAGCCTGCCCCCGGCGCGGGAGGCCGGCGCCCCGTTTCGCCTGGCCCAGGCGCTCTTTATTCGCGCCCTGGCGCTCGGGTATGGCGCCGGCCGGTGGGCGGAGGGCATCGCCCATTTCGAGGAAGGGCTGGCCCTGGCCGACCGCCTCGAAACGCCCGCCGACATCTTGGGCTTCGTGTTGCATGAGTTGGGGTACATGCTCCTGAACCATGGTGACCGCGAGCGGGGGGTGGCCCTGCTGGAAGCGGTGCTGCCCATCCAGCGCGCGGCCGGTCGCCAGTTGGGCGCGGGCGCCGTGCTGGCTGAGTTGGGGCGGGTCGATCACGAGGCTGGCGACCTGGCGCGGGCGGCGTCCCAATATGGCGAGAGCCTGCGGCTGCTCTACGCCAGCGGCAGCGCCCGAAACCTGCGGCCGACCATCGTCTATCTGGCCGGGCTCGCCGTTGATCAGGGCCGGTTCGGGCCGGCGGCGAGACTGCTCGGGATGGTCGATGCGATCCAGGAACGGACCGGGGCGGTGCTTGCCAGTCACCTCCAGGCCAGCCGGGAGCGGTCCGAGCTGAGGGCGCGGGAGGCGCTTGGTGATGCGCCCTTCAAGGCCCTGGTCGCGGCGGGACGTGAGCTGACGGTGGCGGACGCGGTGACGGAGGCGGTGCGGGTGGCCGATGGGCTGCAGACGCCCGCACCGCCCGATGCCGTGACCCTCACGCTCCTGCCGGCCCGCGCCCCGGCCGTTCCGTTCGATCTGACCCGCCGCGAGCGCCAGGTGCTCGATCTCCTCTGCCAACGATTGACGAATGGGGAGATCGCGGACCGGCTCTACCTCAGCCCGCGCACGGTCGAAGGCCATGTCGCGCACGTCCTGACCAAGCTTGGCGCCGGCAACCGGCGGCAGGCGGTGGCGCGCGCGGTCCACCATGACCTGGTGTAATCCCCAAACCACGTAGAAAGCCACGTAGTTAATACTCGTGTCTCCGGCCCGGCGGGAGCGCATGCTAGAGCGTGTAGACCCAGCCGGAGGTGCCGGCGCATGCACGCCGCCGCGCCCTCCGGACGGGGACCGCTAATAGTGCCGGTACCGTGCCGGTGTTGCGCCTGGCGTGCCGCCACCCAACTTGTCAGATTGGACGGTCAGAGGCCACGCGCGACGGAGCGAGGAGGCACGATGGCAGAGACGGCAACGGGCCAAGTCCGGGCGGCGGCGGCGCTGGCACTGGCGGGGGTGCTGTGGGGCACCTCGGATGTGGCCAGCAAGCTGGCGCTCGAATCGATCTCGCCGCTGATGCTGACCGCGCTGCGGTTCGGCGCGGCGCTGCTCATTCTCTGGCCACTCGCGTGGCGGGGCCCACTGCCGCTCGCCAGCGCGGGCCGCTGCTTCCTGCTCGGCCTGGTCGGGGTGGCGGGAGCGTATCTCCTCCAAAATACCAGCCTGGAGCGCACCAGCGCCGTCAACGCCAGCCTGCTGCAAGCGGCGGGGCCGGTGCTGGTGGTGGCAGGGGCGGCGCTCTTCCTCCGGGAGTCGCTTGATCGCTGCCGGATTGCCGGCACCCTCCTGGCGCTGGCGGGGGTCACGGCGATCACGCTGCGCGGCCAGGAGGGATTGAGCCAGCTTGGCGGTGGCGAGCTCTACATCCTCGGCAGCGCCGCCTGCTTCGCGGCGTTCGTCCTCATCGGGCGCCAGCTCTTTCGCGACCACGACATCATCCCCGTGCTGACCCTGGCCCTCACCTGGGCCCTCCTGATCGTGACGCCGTTGGCCGTGGTTGACGTGGTGAACCAGGGGTTCGCGCCGCCGCCGCCCGGCACGGTGGCCCTGGTCCTCTATCTGGGAGTGGGCTGTTCGGCCTTGACCTATTTCCTCTGGGGCTACGCGCTGCACTATTTCGAGGCCGGCCAGGCGGCGGTCTTCGACAACATCGTGCCGGTGGTGGGGGTGGTCGCCGCCTCCCTCCTGCTGCGTGAGCAACCATCGGCCGGGGCGGTGCTGGGCGGCGTGCTCGTGGTCGGCGGGGCGTGGCTGGTGAGCCGCCCACGTCCGCTGGCCGGGCGGCCGTTGGCCCCGGCGGCCGTGGCCCCGGCCCAGGG
>JACCYK010000269.1 GCA_013696525.1 Chloroflexia bacterium | reverse complement strand
CGACCGATCGACTCTGGCAGGAACGCACGGTTCGATGCGACGATAGGGCCAGCGGGCTCGAGGCATGCGTATCACTAGGTAAGCGCGACCGGGAAGAATGGGCGGCCAGCAGGGCACGCGCCAACGGGCGCCGGGGGAACAGGGCAATGGCGGACAAGTTCGACAAGTTTACGGAGCGAGCCCGAAAAGTGCTGCAGCTTGCCCAAGAGGAAGCCCAGCGCTTCAACCACAATTACATTGGCACCGAGCACCTGCTCCTCGGTCTCGTGCGCGAGGGTGATGGGGTGGCGGCGCGTGTGCTCAGCAACATGGGAGTCCAACTCCCGAAGGTTCGCTCGGCGGTCGAGTTCATCATAGGCCGCGGTGAAACCATGATCATGGGTGAGATCGGGTTGACCCCGCGGGCGAAGAAAGTGATCGAGCTCGCGGTTGACGAAGCGCGCCGGCTCAATCATCACTACATTGGCACCGAGCATCTCCTCCTTGGGCTCGTGCGAGAGGGCGAAGGGATCGCGGCCGGCGTTTTAGAGAGCTTGGGGGTGAACCTGGAGAAGGTTCGCGCTCAGGTGATGCAGGTCGTCAGCCAGAGCTCGACCTACAGCCAGAGCAAGCAACAGACGAAGACACCGTACATGGACGCGCTTGGAGTGGATCTGACTGACGCGGCGCGGACGAATAAGCTCGGTCCCCTGATTGGACGGTCGATGGAAATCGATCGCGTCATGCAAATCCTGTCCCGCCGGACCAAAAATAACCCGGCCCTAATTGGCGAGCCCGGCGTCGGCAAGACCGCGATCGTCGAGGGTCTGGCCCAACGCATCGTGGCCGGCGATGTGCCGGACCAGTTGCAGAACAAGCGTCTGATCGCGCTCGACATCGGCGCCCTCGTTGCCGGCACGAAGTATCGTGGCGAGTTCGAGGAGCGGCTGAAGAAGATCGTGGGCGAGGTCAAGGAGACCGGCAGCATCCTCTTTATCGACGAGCTGCATACCCTCGTCGGCGCCGGCGCGGCCGAGGGCGCGGTCGATGCCGCCAATATCCTGAAACCAGCCCTCTCCCGCGGCGAGCTGCAAACGATCGGCGCCACCACGCTCGATGAATATCGAAAGTACATCGAGCGGGATGCCGCCCTGGAACGGCGATTCCAGCCGATCCAGGTGGAAGAGCCGAGCGTCGACGAGACGATCCAAATCCTCACCGGGGTCCGCTCGCTGTACGAGGATCATCACAAGCTGAAGATCAGCGACGATGCGCTGCGCGCCGCCGCCACGATGGCCGCCCGGTACATCACGGACCGGTTCATGCCGGACAAAGCGATCGACCTGATCGACGAGGCGTCATCGCGGGTCCGGATGTATCGGTCGGCGGCGCCGCCGAGCCTGAAGGAAGCAATGGCCGGGTTGCAGTCGCTGCAGCGTGAGCTGGAAATGGCAATTAACAGCCAAGAGTTCGAAATGGCCGCCGAGCTGCGCGACCGCGAACGAAAGCTCCGCGAGAAGATCGATTCCCAAGAGCAAGATATGCGTGACGCCCAGGTCCAAGACGAGATGTACGTGACCGAAGAGGACGTGGCCCAGGTCGTCGCGATGTGGACCGGGATCCCGCTGATGCGTATCGCCGGCGAAGAGTCCGAGCGGTTGCTCCATATGGAAGACGAGCTGCACAAGCGCTACGTTGGCCAAGACGAGGCGATCAGCACCCTGGCCAAGGCGGTGCGGCGAGCGCGGGCCGGGATCAAGAATCCGAAGCGGCCGATCGGGTCGTTCATCTTCCTTGGCCCGACCGGTGTGGGGAAGACCGAGCTGGCCCGGGCGCTGGCCGAATTCATGTTCGGCTCCGAGGATCACCTGATCAAGATCGACATGTCGGAGTTCATGGAGCGGCACGCCGTCAGCCGTCTGGTCGGCGCCCCTCCCGGCTACGTCGGCTACGAAGAGGGTGGGCAACTGACCGAGGCGGTCCGCCGCAAGTCCTACTCGGTGATCCTGCTGGACGAAATTGAGAAGGCGCATCCGGAAGCGTTCAACATGCTCCTCCAGATCATGGAGGACGGCAACCTGGCGGACGCCAAGGGCCGCAAGGTTGATTTTCGCAACACGATCATCATCATGACCTCCAACGTCGGGGCTGAGCAGATCTCACGAGACATGACCCTTGGCTTCTCCTTCAAAGAGGACGTGGACAAAGCCGAACAACGTGAATACGACAAGATGCGCGACAAGGTTATGGGCCAGTTGAAGCAGACCTTCCGGCCCGAATTCTTAAACCGGATCGACGCCGTGCTCGTGTTCCATTCGCTCACCAAGGAGCAAATCCGGGCGATCGTCGAGCTTGAGCTGGCGCGGGTGCGGACACAGTTGGTCGACCAAGAGATTTCGCTTGAAGTGACCGAAGCCGCGATGAACCTGATCGGCGAGCGTGGCTACGATCACACCTACGGGGCGCGGCCGCTCCGCCGGATCATCCAGAACTTGATCGAGGATCCACTGGCCGAAGGGCTGCTCAACAGCCGGTTTGTGGCGGGCGCGACCGTGATGGTCGATGTCGAAGACGATCTCCTCAAGCTTGATCTGGTTGACGTAAAATCAGAAGAGCTAGCGGGAGTGCCGTAGGTCGGACCGCGGCGCTGACACCGGGGCAGAGATGCATTGAGCGAGGGGACGGCGCAGGCGTCGTCCCCTCGCTTCGCTCCCTCATCTGATACAGATCATCCACGCTTACGTTCCGGAGGCGCCTGGCGATGGCCAAACCACGAACCACGTACGTCTGCCAACAGTGCGGGGCCAGCAGTCCCGGCTATCTCGGTCGCTGTCCCACCTGCCGGTCGTGGAACAGCATGGTGGAGACGATCGAAGAGCGGCGACCGGAGGGCGTGCGGTCAATGCCGCGGGCCGCGGCGCGGGCCCAGCCCTTGGCGACCGTCGATAGCGCCCTCGCCGAGCGAGTGACGGTGCCGATCACGGAGTTCGACCGGGTGTTGGGAGGCGGCCTGGTTCCGGGATCGTTAATCCTGATCGGCGGCGATCCGGGGATCGGCAAGTCGACGCTGGTGTTGCAGGTCGCGGGGGCGCTCGCGAACAGCGCGAGCCCTGTGCTCTACGTGTCGGCCGAGGAGTCGGTGCATCAGATCAAGCTCCGGGCCGATCGCCTGGGGATCAGCGGCGACGACCTGTGGGTGTTGGCCGAGACCAGTCTGAGCGAAGTCCTGGCCGCGGCCGAGCAGCGGCGTCCCGGCTTGCTGATCGTCGATTCCATCCAAACCGTCTACGTCGATGAGAGTTCGTCCGCCGCCGGCACCGTGTCGCAGGTCCGTGACTGCACCGCCAGGTTGATGCAGTGGGCGAAGCCGCGGGGCATCCCCGTCATGATCGTCGGCCATGTGACCAAGGAGGGGACGATCGCCGGACCGCGCGTCCTGGAGCATATGGTGGATGCCGTCCTCTACCTCGAAGGCGATCGGTTTCATCAGTACCGGATTCTGCGCGCGGTCAAGAACCGCTTTGGCTCGACCGACGAGGTCGGCGTCTTCGAGATGGCGGCGGCGGGTTTGCAAGAGGTTCGCAACCCGTCGGAAGCATTCCTGGAAGAGCGCAGCAACGGGGCCGCCGGTTCGACCGTGGCGGTGACCGTCGAGGGAACCCGGCCGATCCTGGTCGAGATCCAAGCCCTCACCACGACCACCAGCTTCGGCATGCCGCGGCGAACGGCGAACGGCCTGGACACCAACCGGCTTCAGCTCCTGGTCGCGGTGCTCCAAAAACGGGTCGGGTTGGGGCTGGGGAACCAGGACATCTATGCCAACGTCGTCGGCGGCCTGCGGCTGGCGGAGCCGGCGATCGATCTGGCGGTGGCGATGGCGGTGGCGTCCAGCTTTCGCGACGCGCCGGTCGATGCCGGAACGGTGGCGATCGGCGAGATCGGCCTGTCCGGCGAGTTGCGTTCGGTGAGCGCGCTCGAGCGCCGGGTAGCGGAGGCGGCGCGGCTCGGGTTCTCCCGCGTCATCTTGCCGGCGGCGTCATTCCGGCGGACTCGGATAACCGTTCCTAGCGTCGAGTTGATCCCGGTGGCCTCGGTTGCCAACGCGCTTGACGTCGCCTTCGAATAGTCCCGCTCAATGTGGGCTACCGCGCGTGGAGCGCCAGCAACTCGGCGGCGAGGCGTTCGGCGGCATCGACTCGGCCGACGGACCGGGCGGCGGCGCCCATCGCGGTCAGCCGTTGCCGGTCGCCTAGTAATTCAAGGATCGTGGCCAGGAGCCGGGCAGGGGTCGCCTCGGCTTGCGGGATGAGCACGGCGGCGCCGGCGTCCGCCAAGATTTGGGCGTTCTTGGTTTGCTCATCGCCTCCCGTCCCCGGCAGTGGGATCAAGATCGCTGGCTTCCCGAGGTGGGCGATCTCGGCCACGGTGCCCGCACCAGCCCGTCCAACGACCAAATCGGCGGCCGCGTAGACATCGGGTAGCTCGTCGCCGACGCGCTCGACGACCTGGTAGCGTTGTTTGAGGTCCGCTGGCCATGACTCTCGCGTGTCTCTGAGGCGGGCGGCGTCGTCGTTGTCCGAGGTCGCGGCACCGGCTTGGTGGAGCACCTGAGTGTGGCGCAAGAGGTCGGTCAGCGTCCCCGCCAGCCGCTGGTTGAGCGGGCTGGCGCCGAGGGAGCCTCCGGTCACGTAGATGAACGGCAGGGCCGGCTCGAAGTTCCAGCGGGCGCGGCCCCGGTCCGTATCGCCCGTCGCCAGGAAGGCGCGAACCGGGTTCCCGGTCACGACAACGTGGCGATGGAGTTTACCAGCGAGGAGGGCGGTGCCTTCGTACGACACGGCGACGGTATCGGCCACCCGAGCATTGATCCGGGTCGCTAGGCCGAGGATCGCGGTCTGCTCATGGGTCAGGATCGGGGCCAGACCGCGCGCCGCGACCACCGTCGGAACGCTGACGAAGCCGCCGGTGCTGAAGACCACCGTTGGCTGGAACCGGCGGATGAGCCGTCGCGCCTGGACTATCCCAATTGGGATGCGGCCGGCATCGGTCGCGGTTTGGAGCGAGAAGTACCGCCGGAGCTTTCCGGTTTGGATCGCCTGAAATGGGATGTCGGCGGTTCCCGCGCTCGCCCGCTCCGATCCTGACGTACTGCCGATCCAGAGGATCGCGTCGAGCGCGCCTTGCCGTTGGAGGTCTTCAATCACGGCCAGTGCCGGCAACACATGACCGGCGGTGCCGCCACCAGCGACGATCAGGCGAAGGTTTCGCTCGGACATGCGTCTCAACCTCTCCCCGCCGTGGGCCGCGTGCGTGCCACCGTGTAGAGTACAAGACAGGCTTTGGCGGCGCTGGCTCAATCCGTGCGTTAGGCAACGAAGCAGATTGCTATCTTGGCATGCGCTCCCGCCCGTCGCGTCTCGCGGCAAGCAGGCGCTCAGCCGACATGCGACCGCGGATGATGACGGTGTCGCACGCATGGACCAACTTCGGTCGGAGACATAGAATGGCTAGACGCGATCTCGAATCAGTGAAGACGTCGCTCGAAGCGCGCCGGACCGAGCTCGTGGAAGACCTGGAGCGGATGGGCGACGAAATCCAATCGATCGGCGTTGAGCAGGAGAAGGAACGCGGCGGGCTGGGCAATCATTTCGCCGACGATGGCAGTAGCGTCATGGAGGCGGAACGACTCTCCACTATGCGAGCGGATTTGAGCGACCTCTTGTCTCAGATCGATGCGGCCCTCCACCGGATGGGGACGGGAGAATTTGGCATTTGCCAGCGGTGTCATCAGGAGATCGGCGCTGAGCGGCTGGAAGCCTTCCCCTACGTCGCCTACTGCATCAACTGCCAGACCATCCTCGAGCGCGAGCAAGCACTGCTTTCCGGCGGCTGAATCGCGCTTGATGCAGCAGGCACCAGCGCCCGAGCGCGGGCAGGCCAGGCTCCGACCGTGGCTCACGGTCGGCCTGATCGCTTTCGCGGTCCTGGCGGTAGACCAGCTCACGAAATGGCTCATTGTGCGGTGGCTAACCGGAGAGGCGGGGGAAGGCCGGGTCGACCTCATCCGTCCCTGGCTGGCACTAGTCTACGTTGAGAATCGCGGTGCCGCGTTTGGCCTCTTCGGCGGCCAGTCCGATCTCCTGCTGGTCGCCGCGATCATCGTCGTCATTGGGATCGCGCTCACATTCCACCGGATGATGGGGGCATCGCATCTGCTCACGATTGCGATCGGGCTCATCATCGGTGGCGCCGTCGGGAACATCAGTGATCGCCTTCGCCTCGGGTACGTGATCGACTTTGTTGCGGTCGGGCCGTGGCCAAGGTTTAATGTCGCCGATGCGGCGATTTCCGTGGGTGTGCTCCTGATGGTGGGCGCGGTGTTGTTCGCGAGCGACCCGGACGAGCGTGCCGCCACCCACATGACGCTAGGCAGAGGACGTGCCCGTGAGCGATGAACCCGAAGCAATGCTCATCGAGCTACCGGAACCGGGAGCGGCCGACGTGGGCCCGGGCGAGTATGAGCTGGCTCCAGATCGGCTCGACCTGGGCGAGCGGCTTGATCGCTTCGTGGCGATGCACCTCCCAGACCTAAGCCGTTCCTATGTGCAACAGTTGATCGAGCGTGGTCAGGTCACGGTCGATGGCGTTGCTCGCAAGCAGCGATTCAAGGTGACCCCTGGCGAGCGGGTGCGGGTCGTCGTGCCGCCGTCCGCCGATGTCGGGCTCGAGCCCGAAGCGATCCCGTTGAGCGTGATTTATGAGGACGATGATGTGCTCGTCATCGACAAACCGGCGGGGCTGGTGGTCCATCCGGCGCCCGGGCACCGGCATGGCACATTGGTCAACGCGGTCCTCCACCATGTCCCCGGTATTTCGGTCGGCGGCGTTGATCGGCCCGGCATCGTGCATCGCCTGGACAAGGACACCTCCGGCCTGATGGTCGTCGCCAAGAGTGACCGGGGGCATCAGGCGTTGGTTGCGCAGTGGAACGAGCGAGCGGTGCTGAAAGAGTACGCCGTGGTCGTCGCCGGGGCCGTCGAACCGGAAGAGGCAACCATCGATGCGCCGATCGCGCGGGACCAGGTCCAGCGGCAACGCATGGCCGTGGTGCGCGGCGGCCGGGAGGCGATAACCCATTTCACCGTGGCTGAGCGTTTCGCCGGCGCCACGCTGCTCGACGTCATCATCGACACCGGGCGAACCCATCAGATCCGGGTCCACCTGGCGTTCATCGGCCACCCGGTCGTCGGGGACAAGACGTACGGCGGCGGTGAGGCCGGCGCCAGGCTCGCCGCACCGCGCCAGATGCTCCACGCCTCGCGATTGGAATTTTCCCTGCCAGACGGCGTCCCGATGAGCTTTTCCGCGCCGCCGCCCGAAGACGTTGCGACGGTGGTGGACCGGCTTCGGACCGAAACCTCGTTGTAAGGCACCGTCGGTAGCTAGGGCATAGGAGCCGGGAATGGCGGTTACTCCGGACCAGGCGATGGTGCTCCTTGATCGGTGGTATCAGGCCGCTATCGACGCTGTCGAGCCGGGCGCCGCGGTTCGTGGATTCATTCAGCGCGAGGGCGACCGCTTCCTGTTTGCCGGCCGTCCAGTCGAGGTTGCGGGGCGACTCGTCGTCATCGCCATCGGGAAAGCGGCGATGCCGATGGCCCGCGCGGTTGCCGACATCTCCGGCGGGCTGATCGACACCGGAATCGTGTTGACCAAGGACGGATATGGAGTCGGGCCCACACCGTCACGGTTCGTGGTGTACGAGGCCGATCATCCGATTCCCGACGACCGGGGGGTGGCGGCAACCCGAGCCATCCTCGATCTTGTAACTAGTCTTGACGCCGGCGACGCGGTGGTGGCCCTGATCTCGGGCGGCGGCTCGGCCCTCCTCGAAGCGCCGCGGCCGCCGGTGACGCTCGCGGACGTCGCCCGCACGACCGACCTGCTCCTCCGCGTCGGCGCGCCCATTGGTGACCTGAACGCGGTCCGGCGCCCGCTCAGCCTGGTCAAGGCGGGTGGTCTGCTACGAGCCGCCGCGCCGGCCAGGGTCTACACGGCCATCCTCTCCGATGTCCTGGGCAACGACCCGCGAACGATTGCCAGCGGCCCGACGGTGCCCGGAGCGGCGGACCCTGACGCGGCCCGCGGCCTGCTCGAACGCTACGGTGTTCACGACCGCGTACCGGCCTCGGTCCGACAGGCGCTCACGGAGCGGCCAGGGGAATCCACCGGGCCGGACGCACCCGTGGAGCCGGTCGTCATCATTGGCGACAACAACGCCGCGATCGATGCCGCGCGCGGCGCGGCGGCAGCCGATGGCTTCGCGGTCAACGTCGCGTGGCAAGCGGCGGCCGGCGAAGCTTCTGACCTCGGCCGGGCGTGGATCGAACAGTGCAGCACGGCACCGCCGGACATCGATGTTTTGGTCGGCGGCGGTGAAGCCACGGTGACCGTGCGGGGGGATGGACTGGGCGGCCGGAACACCGAGTTTGCCTTGGCGGCCGCGATCGCTCTCGAAGAGCGGGGTAGGGACGACTGGGT
>JACCYK010000231.1 GCA_013696525.1 Chloroflexia bacterium | reverse complement strand
CCACCGCGCCGCGCCGAGGCACCGCCCCCCGGCCCGCGCCTGCTGCCCGCGATCGCCGGCCGGATGCCGGTTCTGGACGCGGTCCGGGCGTATCAGCACGCCGGCACGATGCCATTCTCAACTCCCGGCCACAAGCTCGGCGCCGGGACCAGCGACGAGCTGCACGATCTGCTCGGGCCCGGTGTCTTCGCCGCCGACATCTGGCTCAACACCGCCGCTCACGACACCGCGGTCCGTGACGCCGAAGCGCTGGCGGCAGCGACCTGGGGCGCCGGCCGCACCTTCTTCCTGGTCAACGGCTCCTCCAGCGGCAACCATGCCTTTCTCCTGGCAACCCTCAGTCCCGGCGACGAAGTCGTGCTGGGGCGGGATATCCACACCTCACTCTTGACCGCCCTCATCCTGACCGGCGCCCGGCCGATCTACGTCGCGCCCCAGCTCCGCCCGGAGCTGGACCTTGGCCTCGGTCCCGATCCGGCGGCGATCGCCGCCGCGCTCAATGCGCACCCAGCCGCCAAGCTGGTGGTGCTGACCAGCCCGACTTACTGGGGGATCACCGCCGATGTCGCCGCGATCGCGGCGGTGGCGCATGCCCGCGGGGTGCCGCTGTACGTCGATGAAGCGTGGGGGCCGCACTTCCCGTTTCACCCCAACCTGCCGCCCTCGGCCATCGCCAGCGGCGCCGATGGCGCGGTCACCAGCCCGCACAAGCTGCTGGCGGGTCTGTCGCAGGCAGCGATGCTGCATGCCGGCGGGCCGCGGGTGGACCTGGCCCGGCTGGCGACCGTCGTCACGCTGACCCAAACGACCAGTCCCCTGCTGCCGATCCTCGCCTCGCTCGATGCCTGCCGCCAGCAGATGGCGGCCCGCGGCGAGGCTTTACTCGACCGGGCGCTGGCCTTGGCCGGGTCCGCTAGCCACCGTCTCCAACGGCTGCCGGGGGTGACGGTGCTCGACGCCGCCCGGCTCGGCCTCCCGCCGTGGCGGCACGACCCGACCCGCCTGGTGATCGATGTGCAGGGGCTCGGCCTGACCGGGTTCGAGGCCGAGCGGAGGCTGCGCCAGCACTTTGGCCTCGCCCCCGAGATGAGCGATCTGCTCGGCGTCGTCTGCCTGATCACGATCGGCGATACCGAAGCGAGCGTCGACCGGCTGGTGGCGGCCTTCGCCGCGCTGGCGGCAGGCCGTCGGCCGCCCCGCCGCCCCGGCCCCGGCAACATGCGGTCCATGGGCGAGATCGTGGCGCCGGGGCGGCAAGCGCTCACCCCGCGTGACGCCTTCTTCGCCCCAACGCGGCTGGTCTCACTTGCCGAAGCCGCCGGCGAGGTCGTGGCCGAGCTGGTCGTCCCCTATCCGCCGGGGATCCCCGTGGTTGCTCCCGGCGAGGTGGTCACGGCCGCCAAGGTGGACTACCTCCGCCAGGTCGTGGCCCGGGGCGGCCTCGTTCGCGGCGTCGCCGACCCCACCCTGCGCACGCTGCGGATCGTCGCTCCCTAGCCCGTCACCGGGCCAACGCGCCTCCGCCCGTAGGGAACTCGCTGAACAGGGCCTCGACGACACGGGAGTGGACGTGGCAGTGGAGGTTGAGCGAGAGGAAGCCGTGAGCCGATTCCGCTACACACTGATGCTGCCGCCTCAGCTCGAAGGCCACCGAAGCGCCCTCCTCGCCCGTCTTGAACGATTGCCTGTTCGCGCCACTCTGAGCAAGACAGTCGAATTCGCGCCGGGCGGGACCGAGTGACGAGTTCCCAATGAGGGTTCGGCTTGCGGTGATCGCCGGGCAGGGGCCAGGAGCACGGGATCTTCGGGCTCGTGACGGTCAAATGACGCGGTCCGGCCAGCCAACAGGGTGAGCAGACCGTCCCGATCGGGTCGGTGAATGCCTGCCGCCCGCCGCTCAACTGCGCAGCTGCGCGTTGAGCCGTGCGGCCTGTCGCGTGAGGTGGTCGCGTTCGGGGAGGTTGGGCGCCGATCGGGCAGCTTCGGCGTAGAGCCGTGCCGCGATCACTGGGTCACCGTCACGCTCGTATAGGTATGCCGCGACGGCGGCGTGGCGGGGCAGGGAGGGGTCGAGTCCGCCAGGGCGGCCAGGCCGGCCTGCGGGCCGTCGGCCTCGCCGACCGCGACTGCCCGGTTGAGGCGGGCCACCGGGCTACCGGTGAGGCGCACCAGTTCGTCATACCACTCGACGATCTGCGCCCAGTCGGTCTCCGTGACCGTCCGGGCGTCGGCGTGAAGCGCGGCGATGGCGGCCTGGGCCTGGAACTCGCCCAGGCCGCCGTGGGTGAGGGCTGTCTGGAGCACATCGACGCCTTCGGCGATCAGGCGGGTGTTCCACAGGCTGCGGTCT
>JACCYK010000219.1 GCA_013696525.1 Chloroflexia bacterium | reverse complement strand
GGTCCGCCGCCTGCCGCGCGAAGTGGCCGAAGTATTCCGGGGATGAGCGGTAGATGACGCGCCCGGCGACATGTGCCGGCCAGCCCGCGTTCGGCAGGCAGGAGAGCCACGGCCGCCGTTCGCCCGGCATGCGCTCCAGCCGCCGGGCCATGGTCGCCACCACCGGCAACAAGAGTTGCGGCCCGACCGAGCAGTTGGCGCCGATCGTGGCCACGCCCAATGGCGCCAGGCGGTCGACGACCTCCTCCGGCGAGCTGCCGCCGATGGTGCGGCCATCCTCGGCAAAGGTCATGTTGGCCACAATTGGAAGGTCGCAAACCGCCTTGGCGGCGGCAATGGCGGCCGTCATCTCGTCGAGGTTGCCGATGGTCTCGATGACCAGGAGATCGACCCCGGCCTCGACCATCGCTTCGATCTGCTCCTGGAACGCGGCTTGGACATCGGCCGCCGAGGTCGTGCCAAACGGGGCCAGGGTGCGCGCGGTCGGCCCGATCGAGCCCGCCACCAGGGCCGAGGAGCCGCTCACTTCCCGCGCCTCGCGGGCCAGACGCACCCCCTGCCGGTTGATCTGACGCACCTTGGCGGCCAGGCCAAACCCTTCCAGGCGGAACCGGTTGGCGCCGAAGGTATTCGTCTCGATGATATCGGCGCCCGCCTCGAGATAGGCGCGATGCACCGCCGAGACCGCGTCCGGGGCCGACAGATTGAGCGCATCGAAGCAGTCGTCGAGTGGCGTCCCCGCCGCGTAGAGCATGGTCCCGATCGCGCCATCGGTCAGCACCACCCCGTCATGTAGCTTGGTCAAGAATGGATGGCTCAAGGGGTGAAATCCATTTGCTAGGCTCGCGCCCTCTAGTCGGGGTGCGTTGGAGCAAGCTGCCACCGGACCATGGCCGCCATCCGCCACGCAACTTCAGTTCAGAATACTACGATTGTGACTGCTGCCGTGCCGACGACGATACCGCACATTGCTTGGATCTCGATCCGAAAGTGGGATGCAAGGCACGTAGCGCGCCTCTGGATGACCGAACTTGGCGGTCAGACGTCAGCCTGTGGCTCTCGTCGCAGCGCCGAGAAATGCGTCCGTACACCCTTCCCTTTTTAACATTTCGGGGGTAGTATCAACTACACGCAACAATCCATCAACGAGTGGCCTTGGTCTATTCGCCCGTGCATCATCCCGTGGAGGACCGCTATGAGCTCGTCCCGTTCGCTGGCCGTCCCGTTCGTGCTCGTTGCCCTGCTAAGCCTGCTGCCCCTGGCTGGCGGCGCTCAAGATGCCACTCCATCGAGTGGGGAGCTGCCGGCCGGGGTCGAGGTCGTGGCCAGCGGCCTGACCAACCCGCGCGGCTTCACCTGGGACGCCGACGGCAACCTCTACCTGGCCCTGGCCGGCTCCGGCGGCCCGGACCAGATCGCGGTCGAAGGTACGCCGCTCCCGTTCTTCGTCGGCCCGACCTCCAGCATCGCCCGGGTGGAGGATGGCTGCGCGGTGCCCCTGGCCGGCGGCATCGGCTCCCTGCTCTGGACCGAACCCGGCTGGATTTGGGGGGCGATGGACTTGGCGATGCTCGATGGCCAGCTGTACGCCCTCCTGGGCGCGGGGATGCCCGACGGCCCGAATGGTATCTACCGCGTCAATGCCGATGGCTCGATTGAGCTGGCCGCCGACCTCGCGGCCTGGCTCGGGGAGAACCCGCCCGAGTTCGTGCCGTTCGATTACGACCCGACCGGCTCCTGGTTCGACCTCGAAGCCGGGAGTGACCGGCTGTGGGTGTCGGAGGCGGTCGGGGGACGGTTGCTGAGCGTGACGCCGGATGGCGAGATCACTCAGATCGCCGACCTGTCCGTCGGCCATATGGTACCGACCGGAATTGCGCTGGCGCCCGACGGCGGTGCCTACGTCAATCACGAGACGGTAGTGCCTTTCCCGGACGGCGCCGCCACGGTCATTCACGTCGCGCTCGATGGCACGGTGACCGATGCTTGGACCGGGTTGACCGCCGGCACCGACTTGGTCATGGGCCCGGATGATGTGCTCTACGCGGCGGAAATGGCAACTGGCAACGATGATGAGCCGCCATACCTCCAACCCGGCACCGGCCGAATCGTGCGCCAAACCGGGCCGGACAGCCTCGAACCGGTCGTCACCGGCATCGACTATCCGGTCTATCTCGGCTTCGACTCGGATGGCGCCCTCTATCTCACCTATCCCGCCTTCGGCCCGGATGCCGGCGAGGGACAGGGCGCTCTGCTGCGCCTCGACGTATCGGGCGATCTCCCAATCTCGCTTGCCGGGCTGGGTGAGCTGGCGCCGAGCTGCGGCGGCGAGGCGAGCGCCCCGGCGCCGGTGGCGGACACCGGGGCGACGGCGTCCGTAACGATCGCGGACTTTGCCTTTGCGCCGCCGGAGCTCGTGGTAGCGGCCGGGGAGACGGTGACCTGGGTCAATCAGGACTGGGCGCCCCATACTGCCACCGCTGGCGACGGCGGCTTCGACTCGGGTCGCCTCGACCAGGATGGAAGCTTCAGTCATACCTTCACCGAACCGGGCACGTATGCCTACGCCTGCGCCTTTCATCCCGGCATGACCGGTTCCATCGTCGTCGAGTAGGGCTCGTCGCCTGACCCATGGCGTTGGACCAGCCGTACCAGGCGGGAACATGGGCTCAGCTCGCACCGGCCCGCTCAGGTGAGCGGGCCGGTGCCGTGGCGTCCTCTCGTTGCCCGAGGAGGCCGTGTTCACCGCGCCGATTCCCGGTTCAGTCCAGGCGCCACCGCGAGCTGGGCCCATCGGTATGGCATCGCTATCCGCGCCAGTGATCGTACTCCATGTAGCGGGCGGTGGCGGCGGCGGCCGCCTCACCATGCAACCGGGCCACGAGGTGGAGGGCCATATCGATCCCGGCCGAAATGCCAGCCGCCGTCACGATCCGGCCCTCATCCACGATGCGGCTGTCGTCAACAACGTTGGTCGCGGGAAAGGTCTGACGCCAGCGGGTAATCGAGGACCAATGCGTCGTCGCCCGCTTGTGGTCGAGGAGTCCGGCCTGCGCCAGCAGGAAGGCGCCGGTGCAGACGCTGGTGGTCAGCTC
>JACCYK010000215.1 GCA_013696525.1 Chloroflexia bacterium | reverse complement strand
GCGTCAACCCGCGTCACGACCGCGATTCCCGCTCGCTTATAGCGATCCATTTCCGCATCGAGCCCAAGCGAGGAGCGGGTTTTCAGCAGGCTTTCGACCGATCGTTCGTCGAGTACGGCCCGAAGCTCGGCCGGCGCCGCGCTCCAAGCCCGCTCCAACGTGCCAAACCGCCGCAGCAGGCGGTCGATCCGCGTCGGCCCCACGTACGGGACGCGATGAAACCCCGCCCAATACTTCGGGTCATCGGCCATGGGCGCGGCCGCCACGCCGGTCGTACCTTCGTCCACCATCGAAGCTGGCGTCCCCTGTCATTTCCCCGTGTGCCGCGCCACGTCGATCCCGGCCGCGGGGGCAATCGTATCGAACAGATGTGCAACTCGCAACGAACGGCCACGGCTCGGCACCGGGCCCCGCGCCACCCGCCGATTGTGGTTTCATCGAAATCTCGCTAACGTTGTGTCCGTACAGTCGGTCCGCGTGTGGGAGCCAGCCATGACAGGCAGTCGTCAAGCGGAAGCGCCACCGCTCGTGCTGAGCTTCGAGCTCCCCTTGCCGCCAGGCGTCAATCACCAGTATGTGACTATCGGTCGCCGGCGGGTGCTGAGCAAACCGGCTCAGGCCTTCAAGCGGGATGTAGTAAAGCTCATCGAGCGCTCCCGCGGCAATGGGTCGCTGCCCCCTTCGAGCGTGGCTCGCATGGGGGCATCGCTGCTTGGCGTCTATCTCACCTTCTTTTTTGAAACGCCCCGCCGGCGAGATCTCGATGGCGGTCTCAAAATCGCCCTCGATTCCCTGGCATCGGCGCTCGACTTCGACGATCGCAACGTCGTCGACCTCCACCTGACGAAGCGAATCGACCCCTTGCGGCCGCGGCTCGAAGTCCAGATAGAAACAATCCATGACTGGCAGTTTGACCGGTCATATGTCTACTTGGGTCACGATGCCGGACCGAGTCCCGAGCCAGATCGCGCCACGGAAAGTGGAACTGACCAGGAATTCACGGCACAATCATGATCTTGACGCGACGCTTCGCGTTCTCCCGTAGGTAAAGGACGAGTGATTGAACAGTTCCCTGCCGTCACCCGAGATCCAAAATGTCGATGATCGCACCGGAGTTGAGTTGCGGTCGGCCGCGAATGATCCAGGAACAAGTTCCGCGTTCGATACGGTCGTGGTCCTTGATTTCGGCAGCCAGTACAGCCAGCTGATCACCCGCCGCATTCGTGAAAATGGCGTCTATTGCGAGCTCCTTGCCCACGACACGCCGTGGGACACCGTTGCTGGCTTGGAACCAAAGGGCGTCGTCCTCTCCGGCGGCCCCGCCAGTGTCTACGACGCCGCCGCCCCTCGATTGCCTGAATGGGTGCTCGAGCAGAACCTGCCGGCGCTCGGCATCTGCTACGGCATGGGCCTGCTGGCGACGAGCTTCGGCGGTCGCGTGGCCGCTTCCGAGCACCGTGAGTACGGCCCCGCCACGATCAGTGTCATGCCGAGCGCATCGCCGCTCTTTGCCGGCTTGCCGGACTCGATTGAAGTCTGGATGAGCCACGGCGACAGCATCGAGTCTGCCCCGCCCGGTTTCTCGGTGCTCGCGACCTCGGCGAACTCGCCGGTGGCGGGCATGGCCAAGGATAAGATCGTCGGCCTGCAATTCCACCCCGAGGTGGCGCACACGCCGCTCGGCGCGGACATCATTCGGAACTTCCTGGTGCATATCTGCGGTTGTCGCCCCACCTGGACCTCGGAGTCCTTCATCGAGGTAGCCATTCGAGACATTCAGGCCCTGGTAGGCAACGATCGGGTGCTACTCGCCCTCAGCGGCGGCGTCGATTCTTCGGTGGCGGCGGCATTGATCCACCGCGCCATCGGCGGCCGCTTGACGCCGGTCTTTGTGGACAACGGTTTGCTGCGACAGGGAGAGGCGGCGCTCGTTCGCGAGGTCTTCACCCGCGCCTTCGGCATGAACCTCGTCTTCGTCGATGCAACCGAGCGGTTCCTCGCCCGTCTGAATGGGGTCAGCGACCCCGAGGAGAAACGGCGGGCGGTCGGCGCCGAGTTCATCCGGGTCTTCGAAGCTGAAGCCGAAATCCACGGACCGTTCCAGTTCCTGGCCCAGGGTACACTCTATCCCGACGTCATCGAGAGCACCACCGCGGACACGCGGGCCGCCGCCAAGATCAAGACCCATCATAACGTCGGCGGCCTGCCGGATGACCTCCAGTTCACCTTGCTCGAGCCGTTGAGATTTCTCTTCAAAGACGAGGTCCGCGCGGTCGGCCGGTCACTCGGCCTGCCGGATGAGATCGTGCAACGGCAGCCATTTCCGGGACCGGGGCTGTCGGTCCGGATCCTGGGGCCGGTCACCGCGCCGGATCTCGATCTGCTGCGACGGGCCGACGCGATCGTCCGCGATGAGATTGAAGGCGCCGGCCTGCAAGACGAGGTGTGGCAGTACTTTGCCGTCCTGCTGCCCGTCAGCTCCGTCGGCGTGATGGGAGATTACCGAACCTACGGTCGAGTCTGCGCGGTCCGGGCGGTGACCAGCCAGGACGCCATGACCGCGGACTGGGCGAGGCTGCCGCACGAGCTCCTGGCTCGAATCAGCAATCGGATCGTGAACGAGGTACACGGCATCAACCGGGTCGTCTACGATATCAGCTCGAAGCCGCCCGCGACGATCGAGTGGGAATAGTCCATACTATCTTCAGGAAAGTCATGCACCCGCCGGGAGGCAGCGCCGCGTCCCGGCGGCCCGGGATCGGGCGATTGGGAGGAGCGACTCGATGGAAGCAACCGTGACGCTGTACAGGACGTCGACCTGTCCCTGGTGCGACCGCGCCGCGGATTTCCTGCGCCAGCGCAATGTGCCCTTTAACGAAATTGATGTCTCGCTCGATCAACGCGCCGCGATGGAGATGGTCCGCCGTAGCGGTCAACAGGGCGTGCCGGTGACGGTTGCCGGCGATGAAGTCATTCTCGGTTTTGACCAGGCCCGGCTTGGCCGCCTGGCCGACAAGCTGTCGGCCCCGAAGCGGAAACCGCTCGGCATCCTTGCCGCCGACGCCGAAGCGTATTTAGCTCGCCATCCCGACCTCGCGCAAAACGTCCCGGCCGGCACCAAGGGCGTCTTCGTCGGCAAGATTCGGCCGGAGACGGTCGCGGAAACGTCTGGACTCCAAACCGGCGACATCATCACCGGCTTCGCTGGGAAGAAGCTCCGGTCCATGAGCCAGCTCGATCAAATGGTCGATGCCCTCAAGCACGGTGATTCGGCGACCGTCCGCTATCTGCGAAACGGGAGCGAGGAAACCGCGACCCTCACGTTCTGAGGCCGTTCATCGGGTTCTTGTTCATCGGGTTCTTGGGGCAGCATCGGAGCAAGCGTCGCGGCGGCAACTCCGGGGCGCTGAGTTAGCCCCGTTGTCGTGGAGACCATAGTTGGCGATCTACCTCACCGAATGGGATGCCGCGGTCCGGTTGCTGATCGCTGTCATTTTGGGCGGGCTGATTGGATTCGAGCGGGAACGGGCCGCGAAACCGGCCGGGCTGCGCACGTACGCGCTCGTCGCCGAGGGCGCCGCCCTGTTCATGATCTGCTCGCTCCTGATCGGCAACCTGGTCGCCAGCACCACGGGCGATATTTATGACCCGTCACGTATCGCCTCGACCGTGGTGCAAGGCATCGGCTTCTTGGCCGCCGGCGTGGTGTTCGCCAGCGGTCGGCAGATCCGCGGGCTAACCACCGGCGCGGGCTTATGGGTGACGGCGGGGATTGGGCTGACGGTCGGCGCCGGTTTCTACATCGTGGCCGCGGTCGCGACAATCCTCACGCTCGTCCTGTTGCATGCGGTCAAGTGGTTGGAGGGCCGGCCGCCTCATGGTCCACGCGAATCGTCGCCGGATCAGGAGATCGACGAGCCGTGAGGCGACCACGAGCGGATCATCGGGTCTGCCAATCGGTCGTCAGGTCGGCCATGGTTTCGGCGTCAAGCCGTGGCTGGTCATACAGGCCGATCGCCTGTCGCTGCCGAAACGCTTCATAGAGGACCACGGCAC
>JACCYK010000187.1 GCA_013696525.1 Chloroflexia bacterium | reverse complement strand
GCCCAGATGCCGGCGTCTGGGCCTACACGGACACCATCTCAAACAGCGGCTACGCGTATTTGTCGCCCGACGCCCGATCTATCACAATCATGGGCATAAATGGAAACGATCCCACCTTCATTAGACTGAACAGAATAGGCTAGCCGCTCCGTACATAACTCACTCCCTTGCCCCGTCCCTAGCCTCAAGGCGATAGCAGATTTGAGATCGGTGCGTAGTGGCTGCGGGGCAATGTCTGGCAATTGCGGTCCTAACGGCGGGGCTTCACCGAGCAGGGGCGATATTCTCGAGAGAGATGCTATCGGAGACTTGATACCAACCTGGGGCCATCGCGGACAAAGCTGAGAAAGCGTGCTTCCCACCACTGGCGCCACCAACTGCTCAGCTTGAGCGGATGCAGAGGATGTTCCCAAAAGTGAGGCAATCTGCGACTTGACACTATACCCCGCTCATCGTTGCACCCGACTTTCGAGTTGGGTGGGGATTGAAACCTTGTGCCCCTGCACAATGCAGCCATTGCCCTAGCGTTGCACCCGACTTTCGAGTTGGGTGGGGATTGAAGCGCTCGAATCTGCGGCGTTGGATCGGAGTGCGCTTGTCAGGGAATGGACGAGCGGCGAGCCGTGGCAGGGGCTCACGGAAAACCGCCATCCGGGGCGAGGCCATGACGTTTGCGAGCGACGAGTCTCAGCCGGATTTCGGCAGCGCGCCGGGGAACGTGCCGTTGGTCGCTGGCCGGCCCCGGAAGTCGTAATCGGCGAGCAGGGCCAGACCGAGGCCACCGGCAAGGGCGAGCAGTAGTCCGGCTCCCCAGTATAGGGGCTGAATCCCCACCGCATCGACAATGACCGCGCCGGCGGCGAGCGAGAGCAGGCGCATCGCATTCCAGGTCACGTCGAGCAGGGTAAACACCCGTCCACGCACGGAATCCGGCACCGCTCCTTGGATGGTTGAGCTAAACACCACCACCCCGATCGAGGTATTGAACCCATAGATGAAGAGGATGATGAGCGCTACCGGCAGTGGCGTGAAGACGGCGATCAGGACATCCCCGATTCCCCGGACGATGTACGGGATGAACAGCCAGCGGGCGTCCCGGTAGTCGCCCGCGACGGCGTTCGGCAGCAGCGGGCCGATCAGGGCTCCGATCCCAATCGCCCCAATCAGCCAGCCAAACCCCACGGGCCCAAGCCCGAGGTGCTGTTCCGCCAGCACAATCAACATCGCGCTCGTCGCTCCCGCCGCGAGCGAGGCCAGCCCTTGCACCACCAGCAGGCGCAGGACCAGATGATCGCGGACGGCGAACCGCAAGCCGGTGCGTGCCTCAGCCAGGTAACGGCCGGGGCCGCGGGTCGTATCGCGGCCGAGCTGGCCAGAGTGAGCGGGAATGACGAGCCGGGCGATCAGCAAGGCCGAGATCACGAACGACGCTGCGTTGAGGGCAAAGGCGGCGCCGGTGCCGACGATCGCAATGAGGCCTCCGGCCACGGCCGCGGCGACAATCTGAACCAGGCGCCCGGTTGACCAGGACACCGAATTGGCGGCGAGCCGCTGACCTTCGGTCGTAAGCGCTGGAATGACCGCCTGCACGGTCGGATTGAAGAAGGTGCTGCCGGCGGCGATCCCGGCCGCGACCAGGTAGACGTGCCAGGTGCCTTGGGGCCAGAGGAGCGACAGGGCGAGCGCCGCCCGGCAGAGATCCGCCCCAATCAACACCGCCTTGCGACTGAACCGGTCGATAACGACCCCGGCGACCGGCCCTAACAGCAAGATGGGGACGACTTCCGCCGCTACTAACCCGGCCACGGCCGCCCCGCGGCCGGTGAGGTTGTAGACCAGGACGACCAGCGCGATGTAATTCAGCGTATCACCGAAGCTGGACACGAGCTGCGAGAGCCACAGCGGGAAGTAGGATGGGCCGCGCGCGACATCGGCATAGGACCGGGCAACCCCCGTGAGACGGCGAATTAGCATACCCGCGGCCTCCTTTCCGTGATCGCACGATCGGGCGGAACCCAGTGCATCGGCGCTGTCCGTTCTCACCGCTCGGATGGTAAAACCTTGCCGTTAGGTTAAGGTCAACCTGGGGCGGGAAGGTGAGGCACGATGAACGCGCTCAAGGTCGGGGAAGCAGCCGCCGCGATCGGCAGTAGCGCCAGAGCGATCCGCCTCTGGCAGGCGAAGGGCCTCATCCCGGCATCGGACCGCTCCGAGGTGGGCTACCGGCTGTTTACCGAGAGCGATCTCGACCGCCTGCGGTTTATCCGGCAGGCAAAAGATCTGGGCCTAACATTAGGCGAGATCAAGCGCATCCTTGACCTGCGGCAGGAAGGCGCCACGCCCTGTCCCCAGGTGGTTACGCTCCTTGAGGCCCATATCGCCGCCATCGATCGCGCCCTGGCCGATCTGCACCGGCTCCGGGCCACGTTAACCGGAGTCCGGGACCATGCTGATGAGCTGGCCGGCGACGGCGTTATCTGTGCCATCATCGAGCGGCGCGGCGCATGCCCGCCAGCGGTCCGCCACGAGCGCGATCGGGCGAATCAAGGCTGAGCGAAAAGCGTCGTTTCTGCACGCGCGTTGGTCACCACGACGCCATGGTCAGGGGGGATCGAACCTGGAGCGGGAAACGCTCTCTGACGATCGAGTCAATTCCCGGGCTGGGCGCGGGCGACGATCGGTCCGGGGCCGCGTTGCTGCCGGCCGCTTCGATCCGGTTACGTCCACTCGGGCGGCGCCTCGACCTCCGGCACGCCGCCCTCCCAATCGATCACCCGCCGGGTAAGGGCGCTGGACCAGACCATCGAGGTCTGCAGCTCGCCATGGGCGCCGAGCCGTTCGGTCAGCGCCTCGAAGTGAGGGACGGAGGCGACGTTGACCTTCAACACGGTGCAATGCGGCCCGCTCACCTTCAGGACCTCGACGATTTCGGGAAAATCGGCCGCGGCGCTGGTCTTGAGCAGGCATTTGCCGGGGGCGCATCGCATCTGGATCAACGCCATGATCGGCAGCCCGATCTTGGCCGGGTTGATCTCCGCTCGATACCCGGCGATGACGCCCGCCTCCTCCAGCCGCCGCACCCGCTCCGCCACCGCCGGCGACGACAGGCCGACGCGCCGCGCCAGCGCGTTGTAGGACAGCCGGGCGTCCCCCTGCAACTCCCGCAGAATGCTCCAATCGAGGCTATCGAGCTCTCTTTGTGTTCGCGAAGCCATGATCGCTATCTCCTTCCGTTTAGGATGCTTCTTGACGAAATCATACCGCGATATCCGTTCACGATCCAGGTTCAGCTTGCTACTATCTAAGTCCCGGATACGGAAGTGTTCCAGGAAAGGACCATCCAATGATTGAGTTCGTTGCCTACCTCCACGCGCAAGATCGTACGGCTCGGCTTGCCCGCGAAGCGTTGCCAGACGCCCCGGTTCAGATCGAGCCGCCGCGTGAACCGAGCTGGCCGCTCCGGTGGCCGCTGAACCGCCGCGGTTGGCACCAGGCTCCGCCCCGACGGCAGCTGACGGACTGCCCACGGCCTTCGCGCTAGGCAATTCACGAACGTGCGCTGAGGTGACGGATTCCATCCCCACGGCGCACGGGAGACGCGACACTGGCCGCTCCGCCCGAGGTGGGGCTGCCAGTGTCTTGGGTACTTGGTCGATCGGCCCGCGGCTTGCGGCGCGAGCCCGCGCGGCGGCGATTGGGCGCTCAACTAGGAGCGGCTCAGCGCTCAGCCGGGGCGCGCGTCGCGGCGTGCTCCGCCGCCAGCAGGGCGCGTTTGCGCTCGCCCCCGCGGCGGTAGCCGCCCAGGTCGCCACCTTCCCGAATGACCCGATGACAGGGCACCACGAGGGCAACCGGGTTGCGGGCGCAGGCGGCCGCCACGGCACGGGCCGCGCCCGGCTCGCCAAGGCAGCGGGCCACCTAGCCATAGCTCCGGTCATGTCAAGTACCGTCATCATTGGGTTCTCTCCATCGTTTCACACTGATTTAACATTGATGATAGGGCCGGCATCAGACGCACCTCATCCAATTCTTGCGGTCAAACTTGAATCGATATCAATGCGAACCGGCGCTGGCGCCGTCCCCCAACGCTTGTCGCCGGTTCCGCGACGTCGGCACCGCGACGCGTACCTCGGCATTTGGCGGTCACCGGCCAGACCATCCCGCCGTGATCGGCACGGTGGCGGACGCTCGCTGCTCGATCCTCGGCCGCTTGCCGGCGACGCCCGCTCGCCGGACCTCGCGGGACGGACGTTGGCACCGCTTCTGCCTAGCGCTTCTCCGGGTGGCCACCGCGCCGCCACCGTCTGGCCCGGCTGGTTCGGCCGGCCGGTGCCTGCCACGGCCGTCGCCGGCAATCGCCCCGGCCACGCTGGCCTGTCGCGCGCGAATTCCGTGACGAGAGGAGGGGAAACGATTCACCCCGATCGCCAACGTGAGCAAGCGGACAACACCCGCGGGAAAGCTCGTCATCCAGCGATCAAGGAAAGGAGCTCACCATGCAACGCGCGATTCGGATCTTCCTGTTCCCCGCGATGCTGATTGCTATCTTCGGCGCCGTCATCGGCGGCGGGCTAGGAGTGGCCCAGGACACCGCCGGCGACCCCGAGTGCCCGGAAGCGTCGCCGGCCGCGAGCCCGGATGCTTCGCCGATCGCGTCCCCGGCCGGCTCGCCGGTGGCCGATGCCTGTGCCACCCCGACCGCGGGGGGCAACGGCGAATTCACCATCGAGATGGTCGATATCGCGTTCGTGCCGACGGAGCTAACGATTCCGGCCGATACCGAGGTGACGATCCTGCTGCCGAACACGGGGGCCGCCCTTCACAACTTCAACATCGACGAGCTCGATATCCACTCCACCGATGCCGTGGCCGGCGAAACCCTCTCCGTCACCATTAACGCCCCCGCCGGGGAGTACGAGTTCTACTGCGACATCCCCGGCACCAGGCCGCCGGCATGATCGGCACCCTCACCGTCGAGTAGCTACGCTGACACTGATGCCGTGCCGGGCGATGGGCACGGCATCATCAAC
>JACCYK010000169.1 GCA_013696525.1 Chloroflexia bacterium | reverse complement strand
CCCGTTTGCGGCAGGCATAGGCCATCGCCTGGCCGAAGTTGCCGGCACTGGCACAGATAAGCGTCGCGCCGGGCGCCGCGTTCGCCACCGCCACCTCCGCCCCCCGCCCTTTGAAGGAGCGGATTGGGTTCGCCGTCTCCACCTTCAGGATGACCCGTACTCCAAGCTCGTCGCTCAGGGCTTCACACTCGAATTGGGGCGACCGGAGGAAGACGGGATCGATGAGGTGAACCGCCCGCTCAATCCGCGCCAGTGACAACCGGTGACCGGCGAGCGCCATCTAGCCCGCCGCCCCGGCTGGACGATAGGATTTCACGGTCAGCCCCCCGCCCCCGATCTTGGGGGAGTTCACGCGTGTTCCCGCCAGTTTGGCGGGTGCCCATCGGGCGCGGGGGACGATCCGCGACAGCATGGCCGCGATGCCGAGATTCACGTCGAAACCCGTCCTAGAACGACGACGGCGGCTGGTGGGGCCGGCGTTCATCGCGACGAAAGCTCTCCGGCGGCAGGTTCCAGCCGAAGTGCTCGGTCTCGTCGCCCTTTGCCGCCAGGAACACGGACTGGGTCTCCGGGTAGACCGCCAGCACCGCCTCGATCGGAATCCAGAGCTCGGCGCTAGCCCCGTACATGCCGGTGGCGTAGATTAGCCCGCGCCGGCGCTTGCCATATTCCTGCTCGCCCGGCAGGATGCCAAGAACGCGCGCCAGCGGGCCGCTTTGGGCGTAGAGAACATAGCCCTCCTGAATGTCCGCCAGCGTCCCCGGCTCGCCTCGACGCAAGCGGACATCGACCGGCGGCGGCTCCGGGGCGAAAATGGACTCGCCGCCGATTGCCAGCTCGCGATCGAGCGGGCCCAGGCTACCCGCCGGCCGTGAGGTCACCAGAGCCCCGACCGCCATCACCCCGATTGCCAGCGCCAGCGCCACGTACAGCTCCGGCCGCTGCAGCTCAGACGTGAAATCCGGCTGGTAGAACGCCAGCAGCGTCTCGCCGACGATAATGATGATGGCGCCCACAACGATCATGGCCAGGAGAAAGAAGCCCATGGGCTTGACAAAGAGCCGATACATCCGATGCGCCATGCCTGGCGTCCTCCCCTACACGTCCTCACCGATACCGACTATGTGCCCCGCCATCAGCATTCAGCCCCGGATTTCCGCCCGGCTGTCCCGTGGCTGGTCCTGCTCAACCATCCACTCCGACCGCCGCAACTGTTCCCGCCGGGCCCGCAGCCGCAGCAGCCGGTAGCGGAAGATGACGGGGCCGGCGATCAGGAAGCCAACGACCGGCAGCCAGAACCAGAACGACGCCGCCAGCACGAGAAAGCTATCGAAGGTGCGGAGGTGAACGAAGATCAGGACCATCGTCACCACCTTGAACCCGATCAGCACCCAGAGAAAGGCGAAGGCCGCGGTTCGCCCGTCGTCGTCCTGCCGTTGTGGGGAAGGCACCGATGCCATGCTCGCTCGCACTTCCGAGATCGCTGCTCACCTGTCGATGGCAGTGTACGCGGCTTCACCCAGATGTCGCCGGCGGGTCAATGTTCGCGGCAATCGTTAGTGTGGTGGCGCGACGCCGGATCCTGCCGGCAGATCAGGCACGTAGGCTCCAGTCCAGAACATAATGACAAGCGCCGCGATCACCGAGACCGAGATGGCGAGCCCGCCGGCGAACACCAGCAAGAATCTCCGGTCGTCGAACTTCAAGTGCATGAAGTAGCCGACCACCGCGACGAACTTCGCCACCGAGAGCACGATCAAGACGGGCACGAGAAAGCTCCGGATGCCCTCGACGTAGTAGATCGCGACTTCGACCGCGGTGATGATCGTCAAAATGATCGCGATCCGGATGTATTCGCGATCGCCTGGGTGATGCCCATGCTCCGCTTCGCCGTAGCTTGGATCAATGCCCGTCAGATCACTCGTCTGGGCCAGCCCGCGGCCTGATGCGCCATGGAGCGTCGTGTCGCCGTGCGTCATGGCTCTCCTCTCCTGCTCTCCTCCGGCCTGAGCCAGCGACTACCGGATGAGCGACCCGGCGTACGACGCCATCGTTGACAACCAGAGATATCCTTGGGCGGCCGGCTCGGCCAGGTTTTCGACCTCTTCGTAGGGGATCAGGTAGACCAGGGTGAAGATCACGATCCAGACAATGTCGACGAAGTGCCAGTACAAGCCGGCGATCTCGACGTTCATGCTTTTCTCTCGCGACAGGCCGCCGCGCAAGGAGACCACGAAGAGCGTCATCAACCAGATAATCCCGATCGTGACGTGGGTGCCATGGAACCCGGTGAGGATGAAGAACGAGCCGCCGAACATGTTGCCTTGCAGCGTCAGGCCCTCATGGTAGAACTCGGTGAACTCGAAGTACTGGCCGCCGACGAAGATCGAGCCCAGCAACGCGGTCGCCAATAACCAGACGCGCAAGCCCCGGTAATTCCCTCGTTGAATCGCGCTCAGGGCCAGCACCATGGTAAGGGAGCTCATCAGCAGGACGAAGGCGCTGATCGAGGTGTAGGGAATATCGAGAATGTCAAACGGGTACGGCGGCACGGCCAGTTCTTCGCTGCGGCCCCGGTAGGTCATGTAGGTCGCGATCAGGGCGCCAAAGAACATCGTGTCCGAGGCCAGAAAGGCCCACATCAGCAGCTTCCGGCTGTCCATGCCGGTGCTGGTCGGCGGGTGCTCGGCGTGGCCGTGCCCCGCATCGTCGCCGTGACCAGTCCCGTGGCTGGTCTCCAGCTCTATCGCCGTCGCCAACGCCGTGCTCCCTTCTCAGGACCCTGCACCGTGAGCCGCATCGCGTGCGGCTAGCCCGCCGGCTCGAATGACCAACCGTAGATGCCAAAGATCATAATGAGCAGCCCCAGCACGCTCAGGCTTGGCAACGAGAGCAACTGGAAGGTGATCCAGGGATTGTTCACCAGCAAGCCGAGCGCCGCCAGGAAGATGCCGAGGGCGGCGACCAGCGGGTAGAACGACGGGTTCGGCATGTGGATGTCGTGCGTGTCGTCCGTGTCCATTCGATGCTCGATTTGCTTGCCCGGGTCTTCATCGGCGACGTCCGCTTCGCCGACCTTAGCTCCGCCGAGGGTGACGTCGAGCGTCCCTTCGTCGGCCGGCACCGCGTGGCTGCCGTACTTCTCGGCCCACAGCGGATCACGATGCGTCACCACCGGGATATCGCGGAAGTTGTAGACCGGCGGCGGCGAGGACATCGCCCATTCGAGCGTGCCGGCGTCCCACGGGTTGTCTCCCGCCCGTCGGCTGTCACGCAACGAGCGGGCGACATTGTACAGGAAGAGTAGGATCGAGATCGCGATCAGATAGGCGCCGATCGAGGCCACCACGTTCCAGAACCACCAGCCACTCTCCTCGCCATACGAAGAGTAGCGCCGGGGCATCCCGGCCAGGCCAAGGAAGTGCATCGGGAAGAACGTCATGTTGAAGCCGATGAACTGGAGCCAGAAGTGCATCTTCCCCAGCCGCTCATCCAGCAGGTGCCCGGAGATTTTTGGCCACCAGTAGTAGATGCCGGCGAAGATGGCGAAAATGCTGCCGCCGAAGAGCACGTAGTGGAAGTGGGCGACGACGAAGTAGGAGTCGTTGTGCTGTTGATCGACCGGAACCACGGCGTGCATGACCCCCGAGAGGCCGCCGATCGTAAATTGGGAGACGAGCCCGATCGCGAACAGCATCGCGGTCGGGAAGACCATCGAGCCGCCCCACATCGTCGCCACCCAGTTCAGGATTTTCACCCCGGTCGGGATCGCGATCAGCATCGTGGTCCCGGCGAAAACGCTATCCACGGTGGGGCCGAGGCCGGTGGTGAACATGTGATGGACCCAGACGCCGAAGCCAAGGAAGGCGATCGCGGCCAGGGCGTAGACCATCACCGCGTAGCCAAAGAGCGGCTTGCGGGCAAAGGTGGGAATGATCTCCGAGACGATGCCAAAGGCGGGCAGAACCAGGATGTACACCTCGGGATGGCCAAACACCCAGAAGAGGTGCTGCCAGAGCAGCGGATCGCCGCCGGTGGTGATCAGGTTGCCGTCCACCAGGTTGTAGGCGCTAAAGAAGCTCGTGCCCACGAAGCGATCGAAGCTCAGCAGCGCCAGCGCGATCGTGATCGCGGGGAAGGCCATGGCGATCAGGACATTCACAATCAGTGTCGCCCAGGTGAAGATCGGCAACCGCATCATCGTCATCCCCGGCGCCCGCAGGTTGATGATGGTGACGATGAAGTTGAAGGCCGCCGCCAGCGACGCCAGGCCGAGCACCTGGATGCCGAGCGCCCAGAAGTCGACGTTATCGGCCGGGCTGAACATGATCGAGGTCAGCGGCGCGTAGCCATACCACCCCGTATCCGGCACCATGTTGAAGAACCAGGAGAGGTTGAGGATGATGCCGCCGGCCAAAAAGACCCAGTAGCTGAAGGCGTTTAGCCGGGGGAAGGCGACGTCGCGGGCCCCGATCTGTAACGGCACGATGTAGTTGAAGAAGGCCGCGCTCATCGGCATGATGGCGAGGAAGATCATCGTCGTACCATGCATCGTGAACAGCTCGTTGTAGCGTTGATCGGAGACCAGGCTGTTCTCCGGCCGGATGAGCTGGGTCCGGATGATCAGCGCCTCGAGGCCGCCGAGCAGGAAGAAGAAGATGGCGGAGGTACCATAGAGAATGCCGATCCGCTTGTGGTCGATCGTGGTCAGCCAGCTCCAAAGCCCGGTCGCCTCCGGCTTCGGGGCGGCATAGGCCGGGGCCGGTACCCGCTGGGGATGTACGATCGCTGCCATTCCCTTGCTCCTCGAATCCTGAGTCGTAAGTCGTCGGTCGTGAGTCGTGAGTACGTTCTCGGTGCTCTCGCCCTTTCCCTAGTTCTGGGCCACCGCTTCCGGCGTCGCGGCATCGCCGCCGAGCGGCGGCCGCGGCGGACAGCCTCCTTCCGGTTGGAGAGTTTGCAGGTAGGCCACTAACTCGTCCACCTGCCCGTCGGAGAGGGAGCCGTCGTCGTAATAATTCGGCATGTAGACGCCTGGTTTGACCCGATCGGTGTCCGTCAGCCAGGTGCGCAGGTTCTCCTCATTGTTGACCAGCACCCCGGCGCCGATAAAGTCCCGGCAGGCGAGCAGCGTCAGGTTCGGCCCCGGGTTGCCGGTATCCGGCACCGGGTTGGTGCCGAACCCTTGCGGCGCGATCACCGCATTGGTGCCGTTGACTTGGTGGCAGGCGAGACAGACGCCGAACGCGGCCGGCACCTCGACCACATCGGCCGTTTCCGGATCGGCATCGACCGGCGGCGGCGCCCGCCAGGCTTCCACCCAGGCATCGAACTCGGCCGGCGGCACGACCAGCACTTTGAACCGCATCCAGGCGTGGGCGGCGCCGCAGAACTCGGCACACTCGCCGAAATATTCGCCGACGGTATCCGCCGTGAATTGGAGCTGGTTCTGGCGTCCCGGCATGACATCGAGCTTGCCGCTCAACTGCGGCACCCAAAAGGAGTGGATGACGTTGTTCGATTGCAGGTTGAACAGGACGTTCGCCCCTTGAGGGATGCGAACCTCGTTCGCGGTGACCAACGCCAGCGATTCCGGATCGTCCGGGTTGGCCGGGATCTCCGGGTAGTGGATCTCCCACCACCATTGCTTGCCGTAGATGTCGATCACGAAATCGGCGTTTTCTTCCGCCGCGGCATGGTCGAAGATGATGCGGGCGGTGGGGATGAAGAGCACCAGCAAGATGACCGCCGGGATGATGGTCCAGGCGATCTCCAACCGGGTGTTGCCATGCACCTGCTCCGGCCGGTTCGCGCTCGACCGCCGGAAGCGGAGAATGGTGTAGACGATGCCGGCCTGAACGGCGACGAAGACGACGAGCGAGGCCCAGAAGAGGATCTGGTAGAGCCATTGGATGTCGTCCGCTTTCGCGGTTTGCGGCGAGATGGTCGAGTACGGTTGTTGTTCGACACAGCCGGCCAGGACCAGCACCACCAGGAGCGACAAAGCCGCCCAGCCGCCCAGCCGCCCGGGGGCGGGTCGCCGTCTCGTTGCCTGGTGCTCCGACGCGAGGTCGTGGGCCGACGTCTGACGTCCCAATGCGGTCTCCCTCTGTCCCCATCCCATGCCCGCGCCCTGCCCCGCCGGCGCCTGGCCGCCCCGGTACGTTACCGAACTTCCTAGGCGCTGGTCAAGCCCTCCCCGCGCGCCCGCTCAGGCATGAGGGCACGACGTGGCTACGGCTGAAGCATTTGCTCGATGGTGACGAAGCTGTACCCCGCGCTGGCGAACGTCTCGATCAGCCCTGGAAGCGCCTCGAAGTCCCCCGGGGCACTGGCGCCGACATGCAGCAGGATGATCTCGCCCGGCCCAATATTGGACGTGCAATGGGAGACGATCTGCGCCGCGTCCCACCCCTTCCAGCCGAAGCTGTCGCAGGTCCACATCACATTGATGTAATAGCCGGCATCGACCATAAAGCCGCTGGTCAGCGGCCCGTAATCGCCGTACGGCGGCCGAACATACGGTTTCATCGCGTAGCCGGCGATGTCCCAGACGATCTGCTCGGTCCGGTTCAACTGGTCGAGCATCATCGCGAAGGTCTGCGGCTCGAGGCCGGTACTGAGCCCGGTAAACGAGGCGTGATCCCAGGTGTGGTTCATCAGTTGATGGCCCTCGTTCGCCATCCGCCGGATCAGGTCGGGGTTGTTCTCGGCCCAGATGCCAGTCATGCCGAAGGTGGCGATCACCCCATACGCTTGGAGGGTGTCCAAAATATCAGCGGCATAGCCAGTGTCGGCCCCAGCATCGAAGGTCAGCGCGACTTCGAGCCGATCGTACGGTCCCCGCGCCACCGTCAGCAACGAGCCATCCGCCGGAGCAGGTGGCGGCGCGAGACGGCCTCCGGCCTGCGCCCGGTACGCTAGTTCGGTATCAGGCGGGGGTACGGTCGGCTCGGCGGTCGGGGCTGGCGGCGGCATGGTCGCGGTTGGTGGCGCCGCCATTGGCGGTGCCACGGTCGCCGTGGGCGGTGGCGGCTCGGGCTGGGCGGCCGGCGCCTGGGCCACGTCCTGTCGGGCCTCGGTCGGCATCGGTGCCTCGATCGTCATCGGGGCGCCCGCGGTGCAACCGGTCACCACGACGGCGATCAGCACCAACAATCCCAGCCGTGCAACTACCGTCACGCTCCTTGCTCCCCAATTCCCTCGCTGTCGTGTACGTACAGCGGCGTGCCACCAGTCTAGCACTCGGCCGTGCCGGCGACGTCGTTACCAGATGCCCAGCTCGTCTTTGGCGTCTTCACTCATCAAGTCCGGCGACCAGGGCGGACTCCAGACGAGCTTAACATCGATCTCCGAAACCCCCGGCAGCTCTTGCAAGGCGCCGGTCACCTCTTGCAGGATGACCGGCCCCAAGGGGCAGCCGATCGAGGTCAGCGTCATCGTCACCAGCACGTCGCCGCTGTCGGCCACGTCGACGTCATAGACAAGCCCCAGATCGACGATATTCACCCCAATTTCCGGGTCGTACACGTTCTTCAGATTCTCGCGAACTTGCTCGTCCGTGAATGCAACCGACATCGTTCCCCGCTCCTTTTCGACGGCGGTCCCGGCAAGACCGCCGTGGCAGCTCATCTCTCCGGTCAAGTGTACTCCGCTTCCGCCGTCCCGCGGCCGGTTGGCGACGCCCAATCTCGTCACCTCGTCCCACGGCTGCTACGCTTCGCCACGTTTGAGCCGCCTCTGCTCGCCACGCTGACCGTCGAGGATGCCATCGCCGTGTTGCTGCCAACTCCCCTTGCTGTCGTGACGCACCGCGCCCGGTCAACGTTTCGTCCCGTGCTCGTTGGCTGCCTCCTGCTGTCGCTCGCGGCCATCCTGCTGGCAACCAGCCCGGCCCGCGGCCAAACCACGATTGAGCGAGCCGATCCCCCGGTCGAGGGCACGGTCGCCGTTGCCCCGCGGCAGATCGGGGTCTGGTTTGCCGGGCCGCTGGCGGATGATCCCGGCACGATCGCGATTCACCTTCTCTCCGCCGCCGGCACGCTCCAAGCTGTTGGTCCGCCGTCGATTTATGCCGTCGACCCCCGCCATGTCAGCGTGCCGATCCTGAATGACTTGGCTCCTGGCTCGTACACCGTCCTCTGGACCGGTCGTTTCGCCGGCGACGAGCGTGACCGCTCCGGCACCTACGGCTTCCGTGTCGGTGCGATCGGTGGGCCCGGCGCCGCCACCGCGAGCGACACCTTTCCGGCCATTTGGGCGATCATCACCCGCGTGCTCGCACTGTTCGGCCTGGCCCTGGCACTCGGCGGGCTCATCGCCGGCAGCTTCGGATCAACCCTGCTCGACAGCCCCATGAGTGACCGGAGCCGCCGCCTGGTGATCTTGGCCGGCGCCGTCCTCGCC
>JACCYK010000142.1 GCA_013696525.1 Chloroflexia bacterium | reverse complement strand
TGGACACGTATCTGACGATGTCTGAGGCGGCGCGCCGGATCGCCGTGTCGCGCATCTCGCTTCGGCGATCCGTGGATCGTGAAGCGATTCCGGTGTTCGAGGATCCGCTTGACCGGCGCTGCCGGCTCGTCCGCATCGTCGATGTCGATCGCCTGCGGCAGCCGCGGCCGATCCGCCTGGCATCAGTGGGCCCCGGTGATGCCGCGGCTTAACGAAGTAGCCGCCGACGAGATGGGATTCCCGTCGACGGCCTGGACACGTGCAGTGGGTGCACGCATCCTGGACATAGCAGCCCAGGACCAATTGTACCCACTGCCACCAAAAGCGAAACCCCGGGGGACGAACCCGGGGAATCTCGAAACGGAGCAGTGACGTTATGTCTATCAACGAACACAGTATACCAGAGTCACCTCGCCACGAACAGCGCCGCCGCGCACTCCTCCGGCAACAGCGGGACCTCGAGGAACTGCTGCGCGGCGAGCGCGGTGATCCGGGTATGGTCGCCTGGCGATGCCGCCAACTGGCGGAGGTGGCCGCCGAGCTCGGGATGCTCGAGTTGGCCGCTGCCGACCTGGCAGAAACGGCGGTGGCGCGATGAGCCACCGCCCCGAGCACACCCCCCAGGAACTGACCACCATCCCGCACTGGATCGTCTATGAGCTAAACCCGCGACCAGACGGCAAGAAGGCAAGAAAGGAGCCCTACACCCCCGGTACGACCGCCAAGGCAAAGGTCAACGACTCACGCACCTGGCGCACCTACGCCGAGGCGCTCGCCGACGCCGAGCGGACCGGCCGGCTCCCTGCCCTCGTCATCACGCCCACGCTGAACCTGACGCTCACCGACATCGACGGCCAACGTAGCCACAGTCTGGTGGATGCGCTCGACAGCTATACCGAGCGGAGCACCTCCGGCACCGGCCTGCACATCCTGACCTGGGGCCGGCCGCCGGCGGGCTTCGTCGCCCCACCTGGGATCGAGGTCTATCCCCGCCATGGCAACCGCGGCGTCATCATCACCGGCGACCTGGTCGGTAACCGCGGCACCATTCACGACCGGCCCGCCGAGCTCGCCGAGCTCTACCCCGCCAGGCCGGCAACGACGCCGATCGCACCCGAGCTCGAACCCGAAGATGAACTGATCATCGCCCGAGTGCTCCGGATGGAAAAGGGCCGGCAACTGCATGGCGCCGGCGACATGAGCGGCTACCGCTCCGGATCGGAGGCGGATCTCGGTCTGCTCAACACCTACGTCACCGCCGGCGCCACGACCCCCGACCAGCTCGACCGGCTCTTCCGAGACAGCACCCTCTACCCCCGGCGTCGGGAACGCTGGGACGATAACCGATACCGCGAGCGCACCCTGGCGAAGGCCCTCGATGGCTCTGTCCGGCCCTGGCCGGGCTGGTCGACACCCCCTCTTCGGACCGCGCAACCGCCGAAAAATGGCGTGGATACTGGAAACCCGCATCTTGCGGGTTTCCTCGCCGACGCTCCGGATCCAACGCCCTGCCAGCTGCGCGTCGCCGCCCTTGAGCGGGAGAACGTCGCGCTCCGGGCCCAGCTCGCCGCCACCGAGGAACGCGCCCGCGCCGCCGAGGCGAGAGCCGCCATGCTCGCCGAGGTTCAGAGCCGGACCGCCGCCATCATCAGGAACAAGCAGCTCGGCCAGGAGCGCGTCACCGCCGTCGTCATCGCGCACCACCTCGCGAACCGGGAGACCGCCGGCGACACCGGAGACCGCGGCCTGCACCCGATCCCCCTGGCCCGCATCGCCGAGGCGGCCGGCATCTCCGAGGACGCGGCGTCCAAGCACATCGGCAAACTCGCCGAGGCCGGCGTGCTCAAGAAAGAGCTCCGGTTCATTCCCGAGGCCGTCGACCGCGCAACCGGGGAAATCAAGCCGGCCCACCGGCGCCAATTCATCGGGCCAGCATCGGGCAACGTGATCGACTTCGTGACCGCCGTCGCCCAACTCGACCCGGAGAAGCCAAAGAACTGGGGCGGCCGGCGCACCGCCTGCCCCGATCACCCCGACGCTGGCACCGTCAAGAAGTGGACGATCCATTGTGCCGAGTGTGACCGCGTACTTGAACGCGGCGCCGATCCGGTCAAGCCGGCCGCCGAAAACGTCGCATTGGCGCCAAACCCGCATCTTGCGGAGTACCCCGGCGCCGACCCTGGGAACCTTACCCCCGCTGTGGATACCACGTTAAGAGGCCGCAAACGACCGAGTTACCATAATAATGAGGACCTGGCCGCGACGGGGACCGATGGTCCGCCGCGACCGCCGGCGCCGCGCTATGACGATGTTGGGACCAGCGTCGCCGCCGCCTGGCAGCGGGGTCAGCCATTGCCGGGATGTGAGCCGACCCCACTCGACCACCTGACCGACGTCGCCTATGGAGCCCGCCGATGACGACCGTGACC